>DATINN010000026.1:0-13677 GCA_035474175.1 Mycobacteriales bacterium
CGGTCCTCGGTAGTGGCCCCCGGGATCATGACGAACCCGGGCGCTCCCATCGAAGACCGGCTCAGCCGAAAGACTTTCCTCCGCTCGACGCGCCCGGCCCGGGCGAAGCAAGGAAGAGGGCACAGAAGAGTGTCAGAAAGCACTATTCACGAGTCCGTTGCGACCATCGACAACGGCAAGTACGGCACCCGCAGCATCCGCTTCGAGACCGGCCGGCTGGCCAAGCAGGCCGCCGGATCCGCCGTGGCGTATCTCGACGACGAGACGATGCTGCTGTCGGCGACGACCGCGTCGAAGCACCCGAAGGAGCACCTCGACTTCTTCCCGCTGACGATCGACGTCGAGGAGCGGATGTACGCGGCCGGCCGCATCCCCGGTTCGTTCTTCCGCCGCGAGGGCCGGCCGTCCGAGGACGCGATCCTCACCTGCCGGCTGATCGACCGCCCGCTGCGCCCGACCTTCGTCAAGGGTCTGCGCAACGAGGTCCAGGTCGTCATCACGGTCATGTCGCTGCACCCCGACCACCTCTACGACGTGGTCGCGATCAACGCGGCGTCCCTGTCCACCCAGCTGTCCGGCCTGCCGTTCGCGGGCCCGGTCGGCGCGACCCGGGTGGCGCTGATCGAGGGCCAGTGGGTCGCCTTCCCGACCCACTCCCAGATCGAGGACGCGACCTTCGACATGGTCGTGGCCGGTCGCGTCGTCGGTGACGACGTGGCGGTCATGATGGTCGAGGCCGAGGCCACCGAGCGGGCGATCGAGCTGGTCGCCGGTGGCGGCACCGCCCCGACCGAGGAGATCGTCGCGGCCGGGCTGGAGGCGGCGAAGCCGTTCATCAAGGCCCTCTGCGCGGCGCAGGCCGAGCTGGCGGCGGTGGCGGCGAAGCCGACCGCGGACTTCCCGACCTTCCTCGACTACGGCGACGACCTGTACGCGGCGGTCGAGGCCGCGGTCTCCACCGAGCTGGCGGCCGCGATGACGATCGCCGACAAGCAGGACCGCGACACCGAGACCGACCGGGTCAAGGCCACCGCGGTCGAGGCCATCGGCGCGAACGAGGCCTTCGCGGGTCGCGAGGGCGAGGTGTCCGGCGCGTTCCGGTCGCTGACCAAGAAGCTGGTCCGGCAGCGCATCCTGCGCGACCAGGTCCGCATCGACGGCCGCGGCCCGACCGACATCCGCCAGCTCTCGGCCGAGGTCGACGTGCTGCCGCGGACGCACGGCTCGGCGCTGTTCGAGCGGGGGGAGACCCAGATCCTGGGCGTCACCACGCTGAACATGCTCGGCATGGAGCAGAAGCTGGACACGCTCTCGCCGGTCAAGCACCGCCGCTACATGCACAACTACAACTTCCCGCCGTACTCGACCGGGGAGACCGGCCGGGTCGGCTCGCCCAAGCGGCGCGAGATCGGGCACGGCGCGCTGGCGGAGCGGGCGCTGATCCCGGTGCTGCCCAGCCGCGAGGAGTTCCCGTACGCGATCCGTCAGGTGTCCGAGGCCCTCGGCTCCAACGGCTCGACCTCGATGGGCTCGGTCTGCGCGTCCACGCTGTCGCTGCTCAACGCGGGCGTGCCGCTGCGGGACCCGGTCGCGGGCATCGCGATGGGCCTGGTCAGCGACGAGGTCGACGGCAAGACGCAATACCTGGCGCTGACCGACATCCTCGGCGCCGAGGACGCGTTCGGCGACATGGACTTCAAGGTCGCCGGCACCCGGCAGTTCGTCACCGCGCTTCAGCTGGACACCAAGCTCGACGGCATCCCGTCGGACGTGCTGGCCCAGGCGCTGACCCAGGCCCGGGACGCGCGGCTGCACATCCTCGACGTGATGAACGAGGCCATCGACGAGCCCGACGAGATGTCGCCGTACGCGCCTCGCGTGACCACGGTGAAGATCCCGGTCGACAAGATCGGCGAGGTGATCGGGCCGAAGGGCAAGATCATCAACGCGATCCAGGACGAGACCGGCGCCGAGATCTCGATCGAGGACGACGGCACGATCTACGTCGGCGCCTCCGACGGGCCGTCGGCGCAGGCCGCGGTCGACCGGATCAACGCGATCGCCAACCCGCAGCTGCCGAAGATCGGCGAGCGGTTCCTCGGCACCGTGGTGAAGACGGCCGCGTTCGGCGCGTTCGTCTCGCTGCTGCCGGGCCGGGACGGGCTGGTGCACATCAGCAAGCTCGGCAACGGCAAGCGCATCGGCAAGGTCGAGGACGTGGTCAAGGTCGGCGACAAGCTGCAGGTCGAGATCACCGACATCGACAACCGCGGCAAGATCAGCCTCGTCCCGGTCAAGGACGAGGCGGCGGCGGCCCCGGTCGCCGAGCCGGCCAACGCCGGCAGCTGAGCATGACGCAGGACACCGCCCCCGCCCGGGACTCCCGGGCGGGGGCGACCCCTGTGACCCGGGCCTCGACCAAGGTCCTGGGCACGGGGTCGGGCGGGGAGGTCATCCGGCGGACCGTGCTGCCCGGTGGCCTGCGGGTGATCACCGAGCAGGTGCCGGGCGCGCGCTCGGCCGCCGTCGGGGTGTGGGTCGGGGTCGGCTCCCGGGACGAGACACCGGCGCTGTCCGGCGCGTCCCACTTCCTGGAGCACCTGCTGTTCAAGGGCACCACGACCCGCTCCGCCCTGGACATCGCGGTCGCGGTCGACGCCGTCGGCGGCGACCTCAACGCGTTCACCTCCCGGGAGCACACCTGCTACTACGCGCACGTGCTCGGCGAGGACCTGCCGATGGCGATCGAGCTGGTCTGCGACGTGGTCACCGACGCGGTGATCACCGAGCCGGACGTGGAGGCCGAGCGCGGGGTGATCCTGGAAGAGATCGCCATGCGCGACGACGACCCGTCCGACCTGGTCGGCGACCTGTTCGGGGAGGCGCTGTTCGGCTCCACCCCGCTCGGCCGGCCGGTGATCGGCGACGTGGCCACGATCGAGACGCTGACCCGGGACCGGATCGCCGGCTATTACGCCCGCAGGTACCGCCCGGAGACGATGGTGGTCTCGGTGGCCGGCGCGGTCGACCACGCCCTCGTGGTCCGGCTGGTCCGGGCCGCGTTCGGGTCCCGGCTCGACCCGGCCGCGGCCCCGCTGCCGCCGCGGGCCGGGTCCCGCGCGGGCCGGGCGCCGGTCCGCCCGCTCTCGGTCACCGACCGGCCGACCGAGCAGGCCAACCTCATCCTCGGCGGCACCGCGCTGGCCCGCGGGGACGAGCGCCGGTTCGCGCTCGGCGTGCTCAACAACGCGCTCGGCGGCGGGATGAGTTCGCGGCTGTTCCAGGAGATCCGGGAGAAGCGCGGCCTGGCCTACTCGGTCTACTCGTTCACCACCCAGCACGCCGGGGCCGGCCAGTTCGGCGTGTCCGTCGGGTGCCACCCGGCCAAGGTGCCGGAGGTGCTGGCGCTGGTCCGCGAGCAGCTCGCGGACGTGGCCGCGCACGGGGTGACCGACGCGGAGGTCGCCCGGGGCAAGGGCCAGTCGCGCGGCGGGCTCGTGCTCGGCCTGGAGGACATGGGCTCGCGGATGTCGCGGATCGGCAAGGGCGAGCTGTCGTACGGGGAGGTGCTCACGGTGGACGAGCTGCTGTCCCGGATCGACGCCGTCACCCCCGACGACTGCCGCGCGATCGCCGCCGACGTCCTCAGCCGGCCGCAGTGCCTGGCCGTGGTCGGGCCCTTCACCGAGTCCGACTTTCCCGACGCACTCGCCTGACCCGCCTGACCCCGGCGGTCCCGCCTGCGCCCGGCGGTGCCGCCTGAGCCCGGCGGTGCCGCCTGAGCCCGGTGGTGCCGCCTGAGCCCGGCGGTCCCGGCTGACCCGGGTGGTCCGGGTCAGCCCCGCTCGGGTGGGGTCGGGCACCGTCGCGGTCGTCCGCGACCGCCGGTCCACTAGGGTTCTTTTCATGACCGAATCCGCGCCGAAGGAACCGTTGCGGGTGGGCGTGCTCGGGGCGCGCGGCCGGATGGGCAGCGAGACCTGCCGGGCCGTCGACGCCGCCGAGGACCTCGACCTCGTCGCCATGGTCGAGGCCGGCGACTGGCTGTTCGGCGTGGCCGACGCCGGCGCCCAGGTCGTCGTCGACTTCACCTCGCCGGCGGTGGTCCTGGACAACATCCGCTGGTGCATCGACGAGGGCATCCACTGCGTCGTCGGCACCACCGGCTTCGACGCCGAGAAGATCGCCACGGTCCGGCGCTGGGTCGAGGAGGCCCCGGGGGTCGGCGTGGTGATCGCGCCCAACTTCGCCGTCGGCGCGGTCCTGACGATGCGCTTCGCCCAGGTCGCGGCCCGGTTCTTCGAGTCCGTGGAGATCGTCGAGCTGCACCACCCGGCCAAGGTCGACGCCCCCAGCGGCACCGCGGCCCGGACCGCGTCCCTGGTCGCCGAGGCCCGGCGGCAGGCCGGCCTGGGCCCGGCCCCGGACGCGACCACCACCGCGCTCGACGGCGCCCGTGGCGCGTCGGTCGAGGGCGTGCCGGTGCACTCGATCCGGCTCGCGGGCCTGGTCGCGCACCAGGAGGTGCTGCTCGGCACGACCGGGGAGACGCTGACCCTGCGCCACGACTCCTACGATCGCGTCTCGTTCATGCCCGGTGTGCTGCTGGCGGTCCGCTCGGTCGCGTCCCGGCCCGGTCTGACCGTCGGCCTGGAGTCCCTGCTCGACCTGTGATCCAGATGTGTCGACGTTGATGACGCAGGGCTATACCCTGGTTGCATCTTGTCCATGACCTCGAACGTCTGGGAGAGTCGAGGAGCGGATGTCCGGTTCCGGCGTGCGCGCCGGGCCGGAGCGGACCGGCGTCCGTCGTGTCCTCGGCGTCCCCCCGTGCGCTGAGGCCGGCGGGCGCCTTCCGTCCCGCCTCTCCGGCGCACCCGCGGGGGGTAGGCTGCGGGTCCGGGTGATCACCCGGCGTGGTCCCCAGGTGTCAGGAGGGCACAGTGTCCGACGTGGCACCGGTCGTCGGCCGGCACGCCGTGTTGGTCGACGCCGGATACCTCTACGCCGCCGTCGGCCAGCTCGTGCTGGGCAGCCCGACCCGCCGGGAGTTCCGCGTCGCGGCCGAGCCGCTGATCGGCGCGCTGCTGGCCCGGGCCGGCCGCTCCACCCCGGGCGAGCTGCTCCGGATGTACTGGTACGACGCCGCCCGCGACCGCGTGCCGACCGTCGAGCAGCGCCAGATCGCCGCCCTCCCGCACGTCAAGGTCCGGCTCGGCAACCTCAACTCGGCCGGCCAGCAGAAGGGCGTCGACGCCCAGCTGCGGCAGGACCTGGAGGTGCTGGCCCGGCACCGCGCCGTCTCCGACGTCGTCCTGATCGCCGGCGACGAGGACATGGTGCCCGCGGTCGAGGCGGCCCAGGCGTACGGGGTGCGCGTGCACGTCTGGGGCATCGAGCCGCCGTACGGGGTGAACCAGGCCGAGCGCCTGGTCTGGGAGGCCGACACGGTCGACCAGCTCGACGCCGGGTTCTGCCGGCCCTACGTCGAGTCCGAGTCCGAGCCCGGTCCGGAGCCGGCCGCGGCCGAGGACGCCCCGCACCCGGCCGACAAGCCGCTGGTGCCGACGCCGGCCGAGGTGTTCGCCGCCCGCCGGCTGCCGATGCCGCCGCCGTCGGCCGTGTCGATCAAGCCGCCGGCGCCGGTGGCGCACGACCGGTCCGGCCCGGAGCGCCCGGAGATGGAGCAGATCGGCGCCCGGATCGCGGCCCGCTGGCTGCTCACCCGCGGCCGGGACAACGTGGCCGACCTGCTGCCCGGGCCGGTGCTGCCGACCGTCATCGACAAGGAGCTGCTGGTCGAGGCGGAGGAGGAGATCAGCCGCTCGCTCCGGCCGTACGAGGAGGCGCGGCGGGCGCTGCGGGACGGGTTCTGGGCCCGGCTGCACCAGGAGTTCGGCGTGCCGGCGGAGGCACCGGCCGAGCCGGCGGCCACCCCGGCGCCGGCCCCGGAGGTCGTCGTCGGCGCCTGACCGGCGGGCCCGGCGGCCGCGGACCCGGCCGCCCGGACGGGTGCGGTTGGGTCCGGCCCAACCGGGCACAGCACCGGTCATGCGGATCGGTTACACGATGATGTGTGAGCAGGCAGACCCCCGGCAGCTGGTGCGGGACGTGGTGCGGGCGGAGGAGCTCGGCTTCGACTTCGCCGTGATCTCCGACCACTACAACCCGTGGCTGACCTCCCAGGGCCACTCCGGCTACGCCTGGAGCGTGCTCGGTGCGGCGGCCCAGGCGACCGAGCGCATCCCGCTCATGACGTACGTGACGAACCCGACCGTGCGCTACCACCCGGCGATCGTGGCCCAGAAGGCGGCGACGGTGGCGCTGCTGTCGGAGGGCCGCTTCACCCTCGGCCTCGGCGCCGGGGAGAACCTCAACGAGCACGTCGTCGGGCAGGGCTGGCAGCCGGCGAACGTCCGGCACGAGAAGCTGACCGAGGCTGTGCAGATCATCCGCGAGCTGTTCGGCGGCGGCTACGTCAACTACCGCGGGCTGCACTTCGACGTCGACTCGGCCAAGCTCTGGGACCTGCCGGACGAGCCGGTGAAGATCGGCATCGCCGTGTCCGGCAAGCAGTCCTGCGCGCTGGCCGGGCAGCACGCCGACGCGATGATCGCGACCGAGCCGAAGCCGGAGCTGGGCGAGATGTTCGACGCCGCGGGCGGGGCCGGCAAGCCGCGCATCGGCCAGCTCGGCATCTCGTACGGGACCGACCGCGACAAGGCGATCGAGCGGGCGCACGACCAGTTCCGCTGGTTCGGGCTGGGCTGGAAGGTCAACTCGGAGCTGCCCGGGCCGGCCTCGTTCGAGGCCGCGTCCCAGTTCGTCCGGCCGGAGGACGTGGCCTCCTCGATCCCGTGCGGCTCGGACGTGCAGGCGTTCGTGGACGGGGTGACGCCGTTCGCCGAGGCCGGGTTCACCGACCTGGCGCTGGTGCAGATCGGCGGGGACCAGCAGGACGCGTTCTTCGACTGGGCCCCCAAGGAGCTGCTGCCGGCGCTGCGGGAGCTGTAGGGCTGTGCTGGCATACGGGCGGGACGACCAAGAGACTGGGTGAGTGACCAGCCCCGAGTCGACCGCGCTGCGCCGGCTGCTCGACGTCGCGCTGGCGCTCGGGGCCGAGCGGCGGACCGAGCCGGTGCTGCGGGTCATCCTGGACGCGGCCCGGGACCTGGCCGGCGCGCGGTACGCGGCGATCGGCGTGCCCGACGGCGCCGGCGGGTTCGGGCTGTTCCTGACCGCCGGAGTGGACGCCGAGACCTGGGCCCGGATCGGCACGCTGCCGCGCACGCACGGGCTGCTCGGGGCGCTGCTCGACACCAGCGACACGATCCGGCTGGCCGACATCCGGGCCGACCCGCGGTTCCGGGGCTGGCCCCGGGCCCACCCGGACATGGCGTCCTTCCTCGGGGTGCCGATCGTGGCCGGCGGCGAGGTGCTGGCCGAGCTGTTCCTGGCCGACAAGGTCGGCGGGGGCCGGTTCACCGACGCCGACCAGGCGCTGATCGAGACGCTGTCCGCGCACGCCGCGCTGGCAGTGGTCAACGCGCAGCGGACCGAGCGGGCCCGGGAGCTGTCGGTCGCGGCCGAGCGGGCCCGGCTGGCCCGGGAGCTGCACGACTCGGTCACCCAGACGCTGTTCAGCCTGACCCTGGCCACCGAGAGCGCGGCCACGCTGGCCGGCCGGACCGACCCGCGGCTGGTCGACCAGCTCGACCAGGTCCGGGAGCTGGCCCGGGCCGGGCTGACCGAGATGCGCGGGCTGGTGGAGACGCTGCGCCCGGTCGATGTGGCCGCCGACGGGCTGGCCGGCGCCCTGCGCAAGCGGATCGAGCTGCTGCGCCGGGTGCACGACGTGCGGATCGGGCTGGAGGTGACCGGCGGGCGGCTGCGGGACCGCACGGTCGAGCGCGAGGTGCTGCTGATCGCCGGCGAGGCACTGGCCAACGCGCTGCGGCACGCGGACGCGGACGCGGTGGAGGTCACCCTGGACACCGGCGACCCGGTCCGGCTCACCGTCGCCGACGACGGGGTGGGCTTCGACCTGGCCGGGACGCTGCGGCACTCGCGCCGGCTCGGGCTGGCCTCGATGCGGGAACGGGCCGAGGCGCTCGGCGGTTCCCTGACCATCGCGACCTCGCCGGGCGCGGGCACGACGGTGGTGCTGGAGGTGGGTCTTGCCTGAGCCGCTGCGGCTGCTGCTGGTGGACGACCACGAGATGGTCCGGGCCGGGCTGCGGACGTTCCTCGGGCTGCAGCCGGACATCGAGGTCGTCGGCGAGGCCGGGTCGGGGGAGCAGGCGCTGGCCCTGGTGCCGCGGCTGGCGCCGGACATCGTGCTGCTGGACCTGGTCCTGCCGGGCATGTCCGGGCTGGACGTGGTGCACCGGATGCGGGCCGCGCACCCGGCGGTCAAGGTCGTGGTGCTGACCAGCTACGCCGGGGAGGACTCGGTGCTGCCGGCGGTCCGGGCCGGGGTGGCGGGCTACCTGCTCAAGGACGTCGGCCCGGGGGAGCTGGCGGACGCGCTGCGGGCCGTGCACGCCGGGGGCGCCTCGCTCGACCCCGCCGTCGCGGCCACGGTGCTGTCCAGCGTGGCCGCGCCCGACCCGGCCGGCGCGCTCACCCCGCGGGAGCTGGAGGTGCTGCGCCTGATCGCCCGCGGCCGCTCCAACCGCCTCATCGCCCGCGACCTCGCGTTGTCGGAGAAGACGGTGAAGGCCCACGTCAGCGCGATCCTGTCCAAGCTCGCCGTCGCCGACCGCACCCAGGCCGCCCTCTACGCCGTCCACCACAACCTCACCGGCTAGCCTGGTACCACTGCGGTACCATGACGCCATGGCGATGAACCTCAGGCTGACCGAGGCCGAGACCGAGGCCCTGCGGCACAAGGCCGAGCAGGAGGGCCGCTCGATGCAGGAAGTGGCCCGCGCCGCCATCGCCGCGTACGTCAGCGACCGGCCGCAGCGACTGCAGGCGGCAATCGCCCGGGTGCGCGAGGAGGACGCCGAGCTGATCGAGCGGCTCGGTCGGTGAGCCGGCCCGGGCCGGTCGATCATCTCTCGGTCGAGGACCTGCTCGACATCGCGGACGGGATCCTGGGCGAGGTGCTCGTCCGTGATCTCGGCGCGCTCGCGTCGGCGGCCGGGCGCCCCCGGATGACGGTCTTCGGGGCCGAGGCATACCCGACGCCGGCCGAGAAGGCCGGCGCGCTGTTGCACTCGATCGCCCGCAACCATCCGCTGGTCGATGGCGACAAGCGGCTCGCCTGGTCCGCGTCCCGCGTCTTCTGCCTCCTCAACGGCTCCGACATCCGGCTGCCGGTCGATGACGCCGAGCAGCTCGTCGTCGGCGTCGCCGCCGGTGAGATCGACGTGCCCGACCTCGCCAAAGCGCTCGCCCTCGGCGGTGAGGAGTGACCTCGTCCGCGGACGGCGGAGCGGGTCTACCACGCCGCCCTCGTCCGCGGCCGCGGCTGACCGGTCAGGAGACCGCGTCGAGGACGGTGGCCAGCTGGGGATGGCTGAGCCAGGAGGGGTTGCTGCCGAAGGGCATGCGGATGACCTCGGCGGTGGCGAAGGGGGTCGGCAGCAAGGCGGCCCGCGGCACCGGGTCGGGCAGGCGGCGCAGCGTCACGCGCACCTCGGGCGGACCGGCCGGGTCGGGCGGCTCGGTCACGGTGCCGAGCGCGACGACCCCGGCCTGCCGGCCGCTGAGCCAGAGCAGGCAGGGGTCGCTGGGAGCCATCAGGCCCAGCCGGTACGACGGGCGCAGGCAGCGGTCGAGGACCCGCGTCGTGCCCGGCGCCCACCCGGCGTCCACCGGCCGCGCCGTCTTCAGCAGCCAGCACGCGACGTCCGCCCGGGTCAGCACACCCCGATCCTGGACCTAGGACCAAAGGCGTAGCGGGCGGGGCCCCCGGCCCGATGGAACGGCGGCCGGCCGGCGGCAGGGTGGACGTATGCCTACCGCAGTCATCACCGGAGCGTCGCAGGGTCTCGGCCGGGCGCTCGCCACCGATCTGGCCGGTGCCGGGTGGCGCCTCGTCCTGGACGCGCGGACGGAGGCCGACCTGCGGGCCGCGGCCGCGCCGCTCGGGCCGGACGTCGTCGCGATCCCCGGCGACGTCACCGACCCCGAGCACCGGCACGCGCTCGCCACCGCCGCCGGCGACCACCTCGACCTGCTCGTGCTCAACGCGTCCGCCCTGGGCCCGTCGCCGCTGCCGGCGCTGGCCGACCTCGCCACCGCCGACCTGCGGGCCGTGCTGGAGACCAACGTGGTCGCGCCGCACGCGCTGACCCGGCTGCTGCTGCCGGCTCTGCGGGCGGCGACCGGCTGCGTGCTGGCGGTCTCCAGCGACGCGGCCGTGGCGGCGTACCCGGGCTGGGGCGGGTACGGCGCCAGCAAGGCCGCGCTCGACCAGCTCACCGCGGTGCTGGGCGCGGAGGAACCGCTGCTGCGGGTGTACGCGGTCGACCCGGGCGACATGCGGACCGCGATGCACGCGGCCGCCTTCCCGGGCGAGGACATCTCCGACCGGCCGTCGCCGGAGTCGGTGGTCCCGGCCCTGCGCCACCTCATCGACTCCGCCCGGCCCAACGCCCGCTACGAGGCGGCCAACCTCCTGGTCGCCGGCCCGCCCGCCGACCCCGCCGCTCAGGCGACCGCCGCCGACCCCGGCGCCGCCCGCACCGCCGCCAACCCCGGCGCCGAGGCGACCGCCGCCCACCCCGGCGCCGAGGCGACCGCCGACGCGCGGGTGTCCGCGTGACCGCCGCGGAGGTGGCGCCGTTCGCGGAGGGGGCGGCGGCGGTCAGCCCGCCGGAAGCGCGGGGGATCGCCCGGGACGGCGTGCGGATGCTGGTCGCGTCGGCCCGCGACGGCCTGCGCAGCACCGTGGCCCGGCAGCTGCCGGCCGTCCTGCGCCCGGGCGACCTGGTCGTGCTCAACACCTCCGACACCCTGCCGGCCGCGCTGCGCGGCGTCACCGCCGGCGGCGAGCCGGTCGAGCTGCACCTGTCCACAGTGGAGCCCGGCCGCGGGACCACCGCGGCGGCGCTGCGGGCGCGGCGGTCCCGGTGGGTGGTCGAGCTCCGCCGCCCGTCCGCCCGCCCCGGCGGCGAGCCCGGCACCGCCGACCGCACCGGCACCGAGGTCAGCCTCGGCGGCGCCCACCTCACTGTGGACGCCCCGTACGCGCCCGGCAACCGTCGCCTGTGGACGGCGTCGCTGACCACCCCCGGCCCGCTCGGCGACTTCCTCAGTGAACACGGCGAACCGGTCCGGTACGGCTACACCGCCGCCCCCTGGCCGCTGTCGGCGTACCGGACGGACCACGCGGACACGCCCGGCAGCGTGGAGATGCCGAGCGCGGGCCGGCCGGTCACCGCCCGGGTGGTGCGCAACCTGCGCCGCCGCGGCGTCGGCGTCGGCACCGTGGTCCTGCACTGCGGCCTGTCCAGCCCGGAGCGGGACGAGCCCCCGTACGCGGAGTGGTACTCGGTGCCACCGTCCACACTGGACGCCGTCCGGGCCGCGCGGCGGGTCGTCGCGATCGGCACCACCGTCGTGCGGGCCCTGGAGTCGGCCGCCCGCACCGGCCGCGCCGAGGGCTGGACCGACCTCGTCATCGGCCCGGGGGACGAGCTGTCCACTGTGGACGGCCTGCTCACCGGCTGGCACCCGCCGGAGGCGTCCCACCTGCAGATGCTGGCGGCCGTGGCCGACGACCGCCTGCTGCGGGAGTCGTACGGGACGGCGGCGGCGGAGGGCTACCTGTGGCACGAGTTCGGCGACGTGCACCTGATCCTGCCCTGAGGCTGCGCGGGGTCAGCGCCTCGGCTGGTCGCTCGCCCCCACGTTCGCGGCCAGCCACTCGTTCAGCGGCACGATCGCCCGCCACGAGTCCCGGATCCGGGGAAACGCCGCCCGGGTGTGCAGCCACGGCTCCGGCTCCCAGTGCCGGCCGGCCACCAGCGACCGGTGCTTGAGCAGGTGCAGCCGCGGGTGGTCGGCCGGGTAGCCGCGCGGCGCCCGGGTCATCGTGTCCCCGCCCACCTCGAACCCGGCCGCCGTCAGCCCCTCGACCACCCGGGACAGCGCCGCTCCCTGCACGTCGTCGGCGACGGCCCGGCGCAGCCGGTCGAGCTGGTCGGGCGCGGGCCGGTAGAGGCCGCCGCCCAGGAACAGCCCGTCGGCCGACAGCGACAGGTAGTAGCCCTCGACCCAGGCCGCCACGTTGGTCTTGTACGGCGTCTTGTCCTTGCTGAAGCGCACGTCCCGGTACGGCCGGAAGATCTTCCCGGCCCCGAACTCGTCCTCCAGCTCGGCCAGCAGCGCCAGCACCGGCGCCCGCACGTCCCGCTCGTACACGTCCTTGTGGTCGGTCCAGTAGGGCTTGGAGTTGTCGGCCTCCAGGCCCTCGTAGAAGACCAGCGCCTGCTCGGGGAATCCGCGGAAGGTCACGACTCCTCCAGTGCCGTGTGCCAGCGGTGCTCCCGGACGGTGCCGCCGTCCGCCTCCAGGGTCCGGACCAGCCCGTCGCGCTCCCACCCGGCCGAGCCGTAGAACGCGGTCGAGGCTCGGTCGCCGTCCGGCACCCAGGCGATCAGCCGGGTGATCGCGTCGGCCCGCAGGTGGTCGACGGCGGCGGCCAGCAGCCGGCTGCCGTGCCCGCGCCGGCCCCAGCGGGGCTCGACCAGCAGCGCGGCCACGAGGGCGTCGCCGGGCTCCGCGTCGTCCTCGTCGGACGGCCCGACCGCGGCGAAGCCGACCAGCTCCGCGCCCTCGGTCGCGACCAGCACGTGGTGCGCGGCCGACGGCGGTGACGCCACCGCCGCGCCCCAGGCCTGCTCGGCCTGACCCACGTCGAGCGCGTCCAGCACCGACGCCGGCAGGAATCCCTTGTACGCCGCCCGCCAGGTCTCGATCTGGATCTGCGCGATCCTCGGCACATCCGCCGGGCGTCCCGCCCGCACCGCCACGTCCGCCACGGCAGAACGCTATCCGTCGTACCGGTAGCGCACCTCCGGCAGGGTCGCCCCGCCGACCTCGTAGAGGTGGGTGGCGCCGTCGAGGTGGAAGCCGGCCTTCTCGTAGAAGCGCCGGGCCCGGGCGTTGTCGGTCAGCACCCACAGCAGCACCGGCCGCAGCCCGGCCCGGTCCAGCTCGGCCAGCGCGTACGCCATCAGGGCCCGGCCGACGCCCGTCCCGACCGCGTCCGGCCGGGCGTAGATGGCGGCGATCTCCCCGAAGCCGGGACCGGGCGCGTCCGGCCCGTCGTCCTCGGCCCGGTACGGCCCGGTCGCCGCCCAGCCGACCACCTCGCCGCCGGCCACGGCCACGAACTGTCCGGACAGGTCCTCGCCGCGGGTCCGCTCCGCCCGCACGGCCGGGTCCATCGCGTCCAGGAAGTCCTGCGGCACGATCCCGCGGTAGGCCGTCTGCCAGGCGCGGACGTGCAGCTCGCACACGGTCTCGAAGTCCGCGGCGGTCATCGGGCGGCAGGTCGCGTCCATGTGGCGATCCTCTCAGCCCGGCAATCCGGTTTTCGGTGGCTGGCAAGCTCGGGACGTGAATCCCAGGACCCTCGGCGCGCTCGGCATCGTCTACGTCGTCTGGGGCTCCACCTACCTGGCCATCCGCTATGCGATCGAGGACTTCCCGCCGCTGCTG
>DATINN010000027.1:0-10234 GCA_035474175.1 Mycobacteriales bacterium
GCCCGAGCACCCGGTCCCCGTACGCCTGCAGCAGCACCAGGCCGAGCCCGGTCCCGATCGCGACCAGCTGCAGGAAGCGGCGGACCGCGAGCCAGCGGCTGCTCGGGTCGCCCTCGGCCCGGAACTCGCCCCGGGTGCCGACCAGCAGGCCCAGCACCACCAGCGAGGCGACCGACTCCTCCACGTCCAGGCCCTTGGCCAGGTGCGCGAGCGCGACGACCACGGTCACCACGACCGCGGTCAGCCAGGCCCGACGCTTGCGCCGGCGCAGCCCGCCGGCCAGGTAGCACAGCAGCACGCCCAGGCTGGCCGCGACCGCGGTCGCGGTCTCGCTGCCGGACAGCGGCACCAGCTCGGTCAGCAGCCGCAGCCGGCCCCGGGCCGGCGGCACCAGCGCGCTGGCCACCGTGCCCGCGCCGAGCAGCCAGGTCGCGGTCGCGACCAGGGTCGCCGTCCGGCGCCCGGTGAGCCAGGCCAGCACCTCCGCCGGCCGGGTGGCCGGCGGGGTCGCCCGGCTCCCGGGGACGTCCTGGACAAGGTTGCCACCCATTCCGGACACCGTACGGGCCACCCGGTGCGCAGCCGGTGGGCGGCCTATCGTGATCGGGTGCGCGGGCGCCGGCTGTTCCGGGGCTCGTTCCGCGACGCGGACGTGGCCTGGGCGTACGCGGCGATCGTGGTGATCGTCGCGATCGTGGTCCGGGTGCTGCCGCGGACGCGGACGCAGGACCTGGTCCTGGAGACCAGCACCAACCTCGACAACCTGCGGCACACGCCGCTGCTGGTGCTGGGGGCCAGCGCGTTCGTGGTGTCGTCGGCCTGGGGGTTGTGGATCCTGGCCCCGCTGGTCGTGGCGTTCGCGGCCGCGCAGCGGTGGCTCGGCCGGGCCGCGACGGTGATCGTGGCCGTGCTCGGGCACGTCGGCGCGACGCTGTTCGTCGCGGTGCTGCTCGCGGCCGGGATCAACGACGGGCTGCTCGACGCGGACGTGGCCCGCGAGCCGGACGTCGGGGTCAGCTACGGGCTGGCCGCCGTGGCCGGCGTCCTGGTCGGCCGCGTCCCGCACCGGTGGCGACCCTGGTACGCGCTGGGCGTGCTCGCCGTCGCCGCGGCCTCGCTGCTGCCCGACGGCGACTTCACCGGTGTCGGGCACGTCACCGCGGTGCTGCTCGGCTTCGCCCTGGCCGTCCTGACCTCAGCCCGCCGGGCCAGAACCCCCGCCGAGCCCACCCGGCCGGCCTGACCCGCCGGCCCACCCGGCCCGCCTGACCCGCCGGCCCACCCGGCCGGCGGAACGCTGCGTCGCCGGCACAGGCACGCGGGAGCAGAGCGGGTCAGCCGCGGTCGGTCATCGTGTAGCGCAGCCGCATCATCGGGTTCTCCGCCCCGGGCTCGATGTCGGCCTCGGCGAACAGCACGCCGATCCGCCCGGCCAGCACCTCCGGGTCCCAGCGGCCGCCCTCGTTCTCCACCGCGGCCGCCGACGTCCACGGCTTGTAGAGCTCGACCGCGTTGCCCTGCACCCCGAAGACCTTGCCGCTGATGTGCGCGGCCGAGTCGCTGACCAGGAACGCCACCAGCGGGGCGACGTTGTCCGGGTGCCAGAAGTCGAAGCCCGCGCCGGACCCGAAGATCTCCCCGTACGCCCCCTCGGTCATCCGGGTGCGCGCCGCCGGGGCGATCGCGTTGCAGGTGACCCCGATCCGGGCCGACTCCAGCGCGACGATCGTGGCGAAGGCGGCGATGCCGGCCTTGGCCGCGCCGTAGTTGCTCTGCCCGAAGTTGCCGAGCAGCCCGGACGTGGACGCCGTGCAGACGATGTGGCCGGGGCCGCCGTGCTCGCGCCAGTGGCCGAGGGCGGCGTGGGTCGGCGCGTAGTGCCCGCGCAGGTGGACCCGGATGACCGTGTCCCACTCCTCCGGCGTCATCTTGGCCAGCGTCCGGTCCCGCAGCACGCCGGCGTTGTTGACCAGCCCGTCGAGCCGGCCGAACTCGCGCACTGCGGTCGCCACCAGCTCGTCGGCGACGGCGACGTCGGACACGTCGCCCTCGACCAGGACGGCGGCGCCGCCCGCGGCCTTGATCTCGTCCACCACGGCCGTGCCCACCGCCGGGTCGAACTCGTTGAGCACGACCGCGGCCCCCTGCCGCGCGCACTCGATCGCCTCACCCCGGCCGATGCCGCGCCCGGCCCCGGTCACCACGACGACCTTGTCGTCCAAGAGCCCCATGCGGGCAACGTACCCGGCGGCGCGGATAGGGTCTCAGGGTGGCTGGCTATGTGGACAGCGAAGTGGGTCGGCTGCGGACGGTGCTGCTGCACCGGCCCGGAGCCGAGCTCAAGCGGCTCACCCCGCGCAACAACGACCAGCTCCTCTTCGACGGGATCCCGTGGGTGGACCGGGCCCAGGAGGAGCACGACGGGTTCGCGCAGGCGCTGCGCGACCACGGCGTCGAGGTGCTCTACCTGGGCGAGCTGCTGGAGCAGGCGCTGGTGGAGCAGCCCGCGCGGGAGCTGACGATCGCCGCGGTGCTGGACGATCCCCGGCTCGGCGCGACGCTGCGCACGGTCGTCCGCCGGCACCTGTCCGACCTGCACCCGGTCGACCTGGCCGGGGTGCTGATGGCCGGGCTGACCCAGCGGGAGCTGAAGACCGGCCGCGGCCTGACGTACCGGCTGATGGACGAGCACGACTTCGTCGTCGACCCGCTGCCCAACCTGCTGTTCACCCGCGACTCGAGCGTGTGGATCCGGGGCGAGGTCGCGGTGACCAGCCCCTCGATGGCGGCCCGGCGCCGGGAGGCGACGCTGCTGCGGGCGATCTACACCTCGCACCCGCGCTTCGCCGGCACCGCCACCCTGTACGAGCCCCAGTCCGAGTGGCTGGAGGGCGGCGACGTGCTGCTGCTGGGCCCGGGCGTGCTGGCCATCGGCAGCGGCCAGCGGACCACCCCGGCCGGCGTGGAGACGCTGGCCCGGCGCGTCTTCGCCGAGCGGCTGGCCCACACCGTGGTGGTGATCCCGATCGCCCAGGAGCGGGCGACCATGCACCTGGACACGATCTGCACGATGGTCGACGTCGACGCCGTCACCCTCTACCCGCCGGTCGCCGACACGCTGGCCTACCCGGTCACGCCCGGCGACGACGGCGAGCTGGTCGTCGGGGAGCCGGAGCCGTTCCTGGCCGCGGGCGCGCGGGCGCTGGGCCTGGACCGGATCCGGGTCATCGGCACCGGGCTGGACCCGGTCACGGCCGAGCGCGAGCAGTGGGACGACGGCAACAACACGCTGTGCGTGGCGCCCCGGCTGGCCATGGCGTACGAGCGCAACGCGGAGACCAACGCCCAGCTGGAGGCGCACGGCATCGAGGTGATCCGGATCGCCGGCAGCGAGCTGGGCAGCGGCCGGGGCGGTCCCCGGTGCATGAGCTGCCCGATCGAGCGCGACCCGCTCCCGGTCTGACTAGCTAGCGCAGGGTCAGCTGGCGGCCGCGGATCCCGTCCCGGGACCGGCGCTCGGCCGAGGACAGCGGCGCGTCCGAGCCCAGCGCCTCGGCCAGCCGGCCGGCGAACGCGCTCGCCGGCTCCTCCCACTGCCCGGCCAGCGGCTCGGTCGGCAGGTCCCAGACCGGCACGAGCAGGCCGTGGGCCCGGAAGGACCCCGCGTAGCGGGTGCCGTCCCCGAGCGTCAGCTCGCCGGCCGCGCCCAGCCGGGCCAGCGCGTCGAGCAGCGCGTCCTCCTCGTACGGGACGACCCAGCGCAGGTGGGCCTTGTCCCCGATCCGGCACCAGTACGCCGCGCCCAGCTCCTGCTCCAGCCGCACGGTCGGGACCACCGCGGCGTTGGCCCGCTCCAGCGAGGCCGCGACCTCCGGGTCCTCGGAGGTCGAGCCCTCCAGCCAGAACGCGAAGTCGCGGTGCACGGCCGGCTCCAGCGCCGCGTCGCCGTCGAGCAGGTCCTGCAGCCGGGGCCCGGGGCCGGGCAGCCCGGTGGTGGAGACCATCGTGCCCGGCTCGGCCTCCAGCGCCTGCTCCAGCACGTGCGCCACGTCCCGGCTGACGTCGCCGGAGCGGGCGTGCACCTGCAGGCCGAGCAGGATGCGGCCGTCGGCGCGGACGATCGCCGGCAGCGCCAGCGGCAGCAGCGTGGCCAGCGTGACCTCGCGGTCGGAGTCCTTCAGCGCCAGCGGCGCGGTCGCGGACGGCACCAGCTCGCGCAGCGCGACCCAGTCGCACTCCGACGCCAGCCCGGCGAACGGCCGGGCCACGACGACGTCGCCGGCCCCGTGGCAGCTCTTGTAGCGGCGGCCGGACCCGCACGGGCACGGCGCCTTCGGGTCCACCTCCCCCTCGGCCGGGGCGGGACGGGTACGACGGGCAGCGGTGCGACGACTCACGCCGACGACCCTAGTCACGAGCGGGCGGCCGCGTCCGGCCGGCGGGCTCAGCTCTTCACCGGCAGCTCGACCCAGACGGTGCTCATCGGGCCGCCGCCGTTGCGGGACTGCTCGACGCCCCAGTCCCGGGCCAGCGCGGCCACGATCGCCAGCCCCCGGCCGCGGACGTCCTCGGGCCCGGCCTCGTGCCGCCGCGGCACGCTCGGACCGCCGCCGTCGGAGACCCGCAGCCACAGGCTGTCGTCCTCCAGCGACCAGCTCACCTCGAGCGTCCCGCCGGGCAGCGGGCGGCCGTAGCGGACCGCGTTGCCGACGAGCTCGCTGAGCACCAGGGCGGCGTCACCGACCACGGCCGGGGCGACGCCGGCATCGGCGAGATCCGCACCGAGCTGACGCCGTACGTCGCCGGCGCTGGCCGGCGCGTGGCGAACGGTCACCATGCGGAGCACTGCACCTCGTTCCCGCCACGTCTTGACGGTCGGTCGGTGGGATCTGAACGCTGGAGGTATCCCCCAGCCGGTCGGCGTGGTAACCCTCCGCGGGGCAAGGTAGCGAGAACGGGTGGCCGCTCCGGCCACCCGCGCGCGGAATCGGCTCCGGACCGTGAGGATGGGACCCGTGACCAGCCTGCCCGTCGTGATCGTCGGAGCCGGCATCGCCGGCGCCTCCTGCGCCCGGGAGCTGACCGCCGCCGGCGTCCCGGTGGTCCTGCGGGAGCGCTCGTACGTGGCCGGCGGCCGGCTGTCCTCCCGCACCATCGCCGGGCGCCGGGTCGACCTCGGCGCGTCGTACCTGACCAGCCGGACGCCGGAGTTCCAGGCCGTGGTCGACTCCTGGGTGCAGCGCGGGCTGGCCCGGGAGTGGACCGACCGGTTCGCCGTCCGCACCCCCGCGGGCTGGGACGACCCCAAGCCCGGCCCGGTCCGGTACGGCACCCCCGGCGGGCTCCGGTCGCTGGTGGAGGACCTGGTCGCCGGGCTGGACGTGACCTTCCGGGCCGAGGTGTCCGACGTCGGGCCGGGACCGACCGTGGACGGCGAGCCGGCCGCGGCGGTGGTGCTGGCCATGCCGGCCCCGCAGGCGTCCGACCTGCTGGCCGAGGAGCTGGCGGCGGAGCTGGCCGCGGTCGAGGGCCGCGACTACGAGCCGGTGCTGTCGCTGGCCGCGGGCTGGTCGCAGCGGTGCTGGCGCGACCTGGACGGGGTGTTCGTGCAGGACGACCCGGACCTGGCCTGGGTCGCCGACGACGGGCGCCGGCGCGGCGACGGCGCCCCGGTCCTGGTCGCCCACTCCACCGCGCGGTTCGCCGCGCCGAACCTGGACCGGCCGGAGACCGCGGCCGAGCCGGCGCTGGCCGCGCTGCGCCGGGTCATGGAGATCGACCGGCCGCCGGAGTGGACCTACCTGCACCGCTGGTCGCTGGCCCGGCCGGCCGACCCGCACGACGAGCCGTACCACCTGACCGACGCGCTGGTCGGGCTGTGCGGCGACGGCTGGGGGCCGCCCCGGGTCGAGACGGCGTGGTGCTCGGGCCGGGCGCTCGGCCGGGCCCTGGCCGAGCGCCTGACCTGAGCAGGCGCCCGAGCGCCTGACCCGAGCAGGCGCCCGGCCCCGGGCGGTCTCAGTCGGTGCGGCGGAACTGGACGGCGGCGACGCCGAGCATGACCGCGCCGAGCGCGGCCACGATCAGCACGTCCAGCCAGATCGGCACGACCC
Source organism: Mycobacteriales bacterium (assembly GCA_035474175.1). Classification (GTDB taxonomy): domain Bacteria; phylum Actinomycetota; class Actinomycetes; order Mycobacteriales; family CADCTP01; genus CADCTP01. The sequence goes on from DATINN010000027.1 coordinate 6,114, forward strand.
AGCCGCCCCAGGTGATCCCCGGGTCCAGCCGGGCCCGGGTCGCCGGCTCCATGTCGAGGTGCACGAACACGGCCCGGCGCATCGGCTCCACCGCGTACGACAGGGGGTTGATGCGGGTCGCCACGGTCAGCCAGGTCGGCAGGCCGGCCAGCGGGAACAGCTGCCCGGACAGGAACATCATCGGCGTCAGCACCAGCTGCACGATCGGCATGACGGCCTGGAACTTCTTGATCCGGGCCGAGATCATCAGCCCGAACGCGGTCATCACCAGCGCGGTGAGGAACAGCAGCGCGAGCATCGAGACGATCATGACCGGGTTGTAGGGCACCCCGACCAACCCGGCCAGCGCGATCAGGATCGCCCCCTGCAGGGTGGCGATGGCGCCGCCGCCCAGGCACTTGCCGGCCAGGATCGCGGTCCGCGGCACCGGGGCGACCAGCATCTCGCGCAGGAACCCGAACTCGCGGTCCCAGACGATCGAGATGCCGGCGAAGATCGCGGTGAACAGCGTCGAGGTCGCGATGACCCCGGGGAACAGGAACGTGTCGAAGTCGATGTCGCCGGTCGCCGACCGGGTCAGCCCGGACAGCCCGCTGCCCAGCACGAACAGCAGCAGCAGGGGCTGGGCCAGCCCGGAGATCAGCCGGCCCTTGGACCGGACGAAGCGGATCATCTCCCGCTCGTAGACGACCTTGACCGCGCGCAGCGTGTGCGCCGGCCCGGACGCCACCAGCGCCACCGGCGCGAACTCCGGGCCGGTGCGGACCTCGGTGGTGCTCATCAACGCCTCCCGGCGCGCATCATCGGCGGGATCTGTCGCTCGGCGCTCTCGGCGTCGGTGATCGTGCTGCCGGTGTGGGACAGGAACACGTCGTCCAGCGACGGGCTGGCCACGCTGACCGACCGGATCGCCACCCCGAGCTCGGCGAACAGCCGGGGCACGAACCGCTCCCCGTCCGGCACCGCGAACGTCACCTCGCCCGAGTGCATCCCGGCCTCGATCCCGAACGCCGAGCGCAGCCTGGCGATCGCGGCCTCGTCGTCGGCCGTGGTGATCTGCACCCGGTCCTTGCCGACGGCGGCCTTGAGCGCGTCCGGGGTGTCCTGGGCGACGATGCGCCCGGAGTTCATGATCGCGATGCGGTCACAGTTTTCCGCCTCGTCCATGTAGTGCGTGGTCAGGAAGACGGTGATGTCCTCGCGCTCCTTCAGCGCCCGGACGTACTCCCAGACGGAGGCGCGGCTCTGCGGGTCGAGCCCGATGGTCGGCTCGTCCAGGAACAGCACCCGCGGCGAGTGCAGCAGGCCGCGGGCGATCTCCAGCCGCCGCTTCATGCCGCCGGAGAACGTCTCGACCACGCTCTTGCGCCGCTCGCCCAGCCCGACCAGCCCGAGCAGGTCGTCGATGCGGCGGGACAGGACCGCCTTGGGCACGCCGTAGAGCTCGCCGTGGAAGCGCAGGTTCTGCTCGGCGGTGAGGTCGATGTCCAGGGTCGGGTCCTGGAAGACCAGGCCGATGCTGCGCCGGACCGCGTCCCGCTCCGTGCGCACGTCGTGCCCGGCGACCCGGGCCGTGCCGCCGGTGGCCCGGGCCAGCGTGCACAGGATGTTGATCGTGGTCGACTTGCCGGCCCCGTTGGGGCCGAGGAAGCCGAAGGTCTCCCCGGGCTCGACCCGGAAGTCGATGCCGCGGACGGCCTCGATCTCCCCGTACCTCTTCTCCAGACCGACGACCTCGACGGCCGCCGCACCTTCGTGCTCAATCATGGGAGGATCCCACCATTGGCGACTCCCTCGGTCAACCACTTATGCTGTCGGCATGCCGGAGCCGGACGTCGCCACGCTCACGCACCGGATGGCGGCCCTGACCCGGCGGGCCATCGGCGAGCGGATGGCCGACGAGAGCTGGGCCCAGGAGGCCGGCTTCCGCCCCGGCTGCATCGGCGTGCTGCACGTGGTGGCCGCGCGCGAGCCGGTCTCCCAGCGCGAGGTCAGCGACGCGCTGCTGCTCGACCCGAGCGACGTGGTCACGCTGGTCGACATCCTGGAGGGGGCCGGGCTGGTCGAGCGCCGGCGCGACCCGGCCGACCGCCGGCGTTACGCGCTGGAGGTCACCACCCGCGGCCGGCTCGCCGTCGCCCGGCTGCAGCAGATCAACCGCGACGCCAACGCCGAGCTGCTGGCCCCGCTGAGCGCGGACGAGCGGACCCAGCTGGCCGACCTGCTCACCCGGGTCGTCCGGCACCACACCGACGCGGCCGCCGAGTTAGGGCCCGTCTCATGAGTGTCGGTGGATGCCGATACTCATGAGACGGGCCCTAGCGCCCTAGCCGGGCCAGCACGTCGCGCGGACGGTTGGTGATCACCGCGTCCACGCCCAGCCCGAGCACCAGCTCGATGTCGGCCGGCTCGTCCACGGTCCAGACGAAGACGCGGCCGCCGGCGCGGTGCACCCGCCGCACGTACCCCGGGTATGCCCGCAGCACCTCCACCGACGGCCCGGCCACGTCCGCGGCCGCCGGCAGCGACCCGTCCCGGCGCCGGACCGGCAGGTGCCTGTAGAGCTGGACCGTCGGCAGCGGCGGGGCCAGCAGCCGGACCCGCCGCAGCGCCACCGGCGAGAAGCTCATCACGGTCACCGGCGACGCCGCCCCGGCCATGCCGTGCGCCTCCAGCAGCCGGACCAGCTGCTGCTCGACCAGGCCGGCGTACCGGGTCGGGTGCTTGGTCTCGACCAGCAGCCGGACCCCGGTCCCGGCCACCACCCGCAGCAGCCGCTCCAGGGTGAGCACGGGGGCCTCGGTGCTGTCCCGCTCCTCGATGTAGATCCCGGCCTCGGGGCCGGACCTGGTCGGCTCCGGCGCGTGCCAGGAGCCGAAGTCGAGCGTGTTCAGGTCGTCCAGGTCGAAGTCGGAGACGACGCCGTGCCCGGACGAGGTGCGGTCGACCGTACGATCGTGCACGCAGACCAGGTGCCCGTCGCGGGTCAGCCGCACGTCGCACTCCAGCCCGTCGGCACCCTCGTCCAGGGCCCGCAGGTAGGCGCCGAGGGTGTGCTCGGCCAGCGCGTACGAGGAGCCGCGGTGCGCGACGACCAGCGGCCGCTTCCCCATAGCCCTACCGTTCGATCCCGTGGACTTCGACCCGACCCTGCCCGAGATCGTCCGCGACCCGTACCCGGCCTTCGCGGAGCGACGCGCGGCGCAACCGGTGAGCTGGAGCGACGCGCTCGGTGAATGGGTGACGTTCGGGCACGCCGAGGCTGACGCGGTCCTGCGGCATCGGGGGCTGGGCCGGCTGTGGACGCTTCGCTGGCCGGACGAGCCGCTGCCGGCGTACACGCTGCTGCACGAGCACTCGATGCTGGAGAACGAGCCGCCCACCCACACCCGGCTGCGGCGGCTGGTCGCGGCCGGGTTCGGCCGGCGCCAGGTCGAGCGGCTGCGGGACCGGGTCACCGGCATCGCCCGCGGGCTGGCCCGCGACGTCCGGGACGCGGGCGCGGACGGGTCCGCCGTCGACCTCCTCCCGCTGTACGCCGAACCGCTGCCGGTGGCGGTGATCGCCACCCTGCTGGGCGTCCCCGCCGAAGACCGCGGCCTGCTCCGGCCCTGGTCCAACGCCATCGTCAAGCTGTACGAGGCCGCGCCCGCGGCCGCGACCCGGCGGGCGGCCGAGACCGCGGCGGCCGAGTACGTCGGCTACGTCCGGACGCTGGTGGCGTACCGGCGCGACTCCCCCGGCGACGACCTGCTCACCGACCTGATCGCGACCCGGGACGCGGACGGCAGCCGGCTCTCGGAGGACGAGCTGGTCGCGACCGCGGTGCTGCTGCAGATGGCCGGGCACGAGGCCAGCGTCAACGTCGTCGGCAACGGGACGCACGCGCTGCTGACCCACCCGGCCGAGCGGGCGGCGCTGACCGTCGACGGGGTCCCGGCCGCGGTCGAGGAGCTGATCCGGTATGACTCGCCGCTGCAGCGGTTCGAGCGGACGGCGACGCAGCCGGTCCGGATCGGGGCGGTGACGATCGAGCCCGGGCAGAAGGTCGCGGCGCTGCTCGGGGCGGCCAACCGGGACCCGGCCGTGTTCGCCGAGCCGGACCGGCTGGACGTGGCGCG
>DATINN010000028.1:0-10891 GCA_035474175.1 Mycobacteriales bacterium
GCGATCCCGACCAGGTCCTCCGAGTCGACGATCACCACCAGCTCGCCCGGCTCGACGTCGCCGAACGTCCGGCCCATCCGGGCCCGGTGCCGGCCGCCCGCAACCACGATCTCGACGGGCCGGCCGGGCTCGCCCGTCCTCCCATGGCCACTCGTGGCGTGCGCGCCGCTTGTGGTGTGCGCGTCCGGGCCGCTCGCGGTGTGCGCGCCGCTTGTGGTGTGCTGGTCCGGGCCGGTCCCGGAGTCCGCGCGCGTGTCGCCCGCCGCGAGGCCGGCGGCGATCAGGTGCGCCGCGCCGGCGGCCAGTTGCACGTTGCCGAACCGGTCGACCGTCAGCACCTCGGCCCGCAGCTCGCCCGGTCCACTGTGTACACCGGCTCCGGCAGCCGGACCGGGTCGGGCACCGGCGGCCCGAGCGCGGCCGGGTCCAGCCCGAGGCACAGCCGTGCGGTCACCGGCGCGAACACGTCCCGCCCGTGGAACGTCGTCGACACCCGCGGCAGGTGGTACGCCGGGTCGGCCAGCTCGTAGGTGGCCGTGATCCCGCCGAGCGCGTCCGCCGCCGGGGGCAGCAGCCCGTTGTCCGGCCCGACCAGGATCCCGCGGGCGGTGACGACCGCGATCCCGCGCCGGTCCGTGCCGACGCCGGGGTCGACGACCCCCAGGTGCACCGCCGGCGGCAGCCACGGCACCGTCTGCGCCAGCACGGCCGCGCCCCGCCGGACGTCCTGGGCCGGCACCTGGTGGGTCACGTCGATCACCCGGACCGCCGGGGCCCGCGCGGCCAGCACGCCCTTGCACGCGGCGACGAACCCGTCCACGGTCCCGTAGTCCGTCGTGAACGAGACCCAGTCGTACCTCACGCCTCCAGGTGCCGTTCCACCGAGGCGATCTTCGCCGTCATCATGTCGGTAAACCCCGGCCGGATGTCGGCCTTGAGGACCAGGCTGACCCGGGCGGCGTGCGCGGCGACGGCATCCGTGGCCGCCTTGACCACCGCCATCACCTCGTCCCACTCGCCCTCGATCGTGGTGAACATGGCGTCGGTGCGGTTGGGCAGGCCGGACTCGCGGACGACCCGGACGGCATCCGCGACCGCCGCCCCGACCGTCTCGCCCGTCCCGAGCGGACTGACCGAGAACGCGACCAGCATGTGAGCTCCTCTCGTCCCTCCCATCCTGTCCTGGTGCCCGTTTGCCCAGTACAGCGGGTTGGTGCGACACCATTGGTGTCACACCATGTCGTCCCGGCCGGGGATTTGCTTGGCTGTCCACAGCGGTCGGCCGACCTGCTGAATCCGGACGAAACGTCCTTAGGCTACGGGCAGCGGAGGGAGGTGAAGGTGCCGTGGGCAAGCACGAGCCGGGTCCGGTGGAGCTGCCGGACGAGCTGTGGGAGCGGTCCGACGTGCTCGGGGCCTGCCGCGCCCGCGACGCCAACGCGCTGCTGCGGCTCGCCCGCCGGCACGGCGTGACCAACGACCGCCTGGCTTACTGGACCGGCATCGACCCGGGCGAGATCAGCAAGCGGCTGTCCGGGAAGACGACCAGCCCGGTGCAGACGCTCGACCGCTGGGAGCGCATCGCCACCGGCCTCGGCATGTCGGACGCGGCCCGGCTGGCCGTCGGGCTCGCCCCGGGCGACTCCGGGCCGCTGCCCATCGAGCTGCCGGCGCGCACGGCCGACCTCCCGGCACAGGTGCCGGCCGTCGACCCGCAGCTGCCGGCCACCCTGCTCGACCTGCTCACGCAATACGCGCGGACGGACAACCTGCTCGGTCCGCGTTCGCTGCTGACCGCGGTCGGCTCGCAGTTCGCGCTGATCGAGCGGATGTGGGGAATCGCCCGCGGCCGGGTGCGGGCCGACCTGCTCCCCGTCGGCGCGCGTTACGCGGAGTTCGCCGGCTGGCTGCACCAGGACGCGGGCGATCCCGGCGCGGCCACCCACTGGACCCGGCAGGCGCTGGAGCTGGCCCACGCCGCCGACTCGACCCTGCTCGTGTCGTACGTGTTGATGCGGCAGAGCAACCAGGCCTCCGGCGCCGGCGACTCGGTGCGCACCCTGGCGCTGGCCGGCGCCGCCCTCCGGCTGGCCCCGCACCCACTGCTGCGGGCGCTGGCGCTGCGGCAGGTCGCCCGCGGCCACGCGCTCGAGGGCGACGCGGGGGAGTGCGAGCGGGCGCTCGACGCGGCCCGGGCCGCGGTCGCCACGGGGCCGGTCGAGGGCCTGCGCCCGCTCGCGGGCTACTGCACCCCGGCGTACGTGGAGATGGAGGCGGCCGACTGCTGGCTGCTGCTGGGCCAGCCGCAGCGGGCCGTGCCGATCCTGGAGGCGGCGCTGCCGGGCTGGCCGTTGGAGCAGCGCCGGGACCGCGCGCTGCACCTGGCCCGGCTGGCCTCGGCTTACGCGGCCTGCGACGACGACGATCGGGCCCGGGAGGCGGCGTTCGAGGCCGCGGCGATGGCGGACCAGTCCGGGTCGGCCCGGGTCACCGACGAGCTGGCCCGGCTGCAGCTGGCACCTCACTTCGGCTGGCGCACCCCGCTGCTGAGCGAGCGGTCGGCCTGACCATGCGACCCGGTGCACCATGGGAGGGTGACGCTGTCCTGGCAGGGCTCCCTCTTCGACGCCCCGGACGGTCCGGCCCACGACTTCAGCCGGCTGGTCCGCCACCAGCTGGACGAGCGGTCCTGGATCGACGAGGTCCAGGGCTGGGTGCCCGACCACGCCGCGATCTTCGACGAGCTGCTCGCCGACGCGCCCTGGCAGCAGCGCGAGCGCTGGATGTACGAGCGGACGGTGCTGGAGCCCCGGATGGTGGCGAGCTGTCCGAAGGGCGCGCTCGGCGGGCTGCCGGCCTCGGTGGAGCAGATGCGGCAGGCGGTGTCGCAGCGCTACCGGGTCGAGTTCGACTCGGTGCACGTCAACCTCTACCGGGACGGGCGCGACGGGGTCGCCTGGCACGGCGACAACAACCGCAAGACGATGACCGACCCGCTGGTCGTCACGGTGTCGCTGGGGGAGCACCGGCGCTTCCTGCTCCGGCCGGGCACGTCGGGCCCGGCGACCCGGTCGTTCCGCCCCGGCGGCGGCGACCTCCTGGTCATGGGCGGTGCGTGCCAGCATCTTTGGCAACACACCGTCCCGAAGGAACCCCGCGGCGCCGGGGCCCGGATGTCCGTCACCATGCGCCACTCCCGCGAGGGCTGGTGGGCACAGCGGTGACCCGCTGTCCCGTACTCCCGGTCGGGGCCTTGGCAGACTCACATCCCAGATCCTTATCGTGAGCGGCAGGATGTCCACGACACGACGGCCAGATGCCCACGCATCATGCGGCAGAGTGTCCATACTCTAGGGGTGAGCGAGCGAGGCACCCTCTTACCACGCAAGGCGTTGCCCGTCGTGGCCGAAGCGTTGTCGGACACTCGGGTGGTCACGATCAACGGGGCGAGGCAAGCCGGCAAGAGCACACTCGCGCGGCTGGCTGCCGACGGGGCGACAAGCCCGTTGTTCCGATTGCTCGACGACCCGAGCACCCTCCGCGCCGCCCGGGAGGATCCGGTGAGCTTCGTCGAGCACGACGGTCTTCTCGTGGTGGACGAGGTGCAGCTCGCGCCCGAGCTCTTCCGTGCGATCAAGCTGGTCGTCGATGCCGATCCGAGACCGGGTCGGTTTCTGCTGACCGGCTCAGCCCGGATTCTTGCGCTTCGCGACCTCCCGGACGCGTTACCTGGGCGGATGGAGACGGTGGAGATGTGGCCGTTCTCCCAGGGCGAGGTCGACCGGGAACCGGACAGGTTCATCGACGCTGCGTTCTCGCGTGGTCCGGCCTTGAACCACAGTTCGACCCTCCGACGGAGGGACTACCTCGAGCGGGTGGTCCGTGGCGGCTTCCCGGAGGCGGTGCAGCGGTCACCGCGGAGGCGGACCGCGTTCTTCGAGGCGTACGTGTCGACGCTGATCGAGCGGGACGTCACGGAGCTCGCGGCGATCGAGCGACGGGGCGACCTGCGCCGGCTGCTGGCCTTACTCGCCGGGCGCTCCGGCGGGCTCCTGGTTCCGGCGGCGCTGTCCAACCAGTCCGGTGTCCCCCGGACGACCCTCGCCCGCTACCTGGAGTTGCTGTCGGCAGTGTTCTTGATCAAGCAGGTTCCGGCGTGGTCGGCCGGGCCGACGGGTCGCGCCGTCGGTACGCAGAAGCTCACGTATGTCGACAGTGGCCTCGCTTGTCATCTGCTCGGCCAGGACGTGTCCCGCCTCGGTGAACCGGGCGGCGCCGCGGGCCCGATGGTCGAGAACTTCGTGCTCTCGGAACTGGCTCGGCAGCTGTCGTGGAACGAGGAGCGAGCCAGCCTTTATCACTATCGGACCAGGGACGGGGTTGAAGTCGACGCGGTTCTGGAGACCGCCGACGGCCGCGTCGTCGGGATCGAGGTCAAGGCGGGCGCCACGGTTCGTGTTGAGGATCTCGCTGGACTCCGGCACCTCGGCCAACGGCTCGGCGACCGCTTCATTGCTGGGTTCGTGCTGTACACCGGCCAGCAGACCCTCCCGTTCGGCGACCGCCTCCGCGCCGTCCCTCTCGATGCGCTCTGGCGTACCTCACCGTGAGCTCGGTGATTCCCACTCTGGCGGGTCGCGCGCTGTCCGCTGTCTACATTGGGCCGAGTCTTGCCAGCACGAGTGGCAGCACACCGTCCCCAAGGAGCCCCGCGGCGCCGGCGCCCGCATGAGCGTCACCCTGCGCCACTCCCACCCCGGCTGCTGGACCCAAGACTGATGCGCATCTTGATGCGTCCGGCATACACTCCGATGCATGCGGACCACGGTCGACCTCGAGGAGGAGACGTTGCGCCGGGCCAAGACGCTGGCGGCGGAGAAGGGGATGACCCTGTCCCGGTTGGTCGAGGACGCGGTCAAGGCCGTGGTCAACCGGGGGCCGGCGGCGGCGGGTGCGCGGGTCGAGCTGCCGGTCTTCCATGGCGGCAGGCTGCGGCCCGGCATCGACCTCAGCGACTCGGCCGGGCTGGCCGAGCTGATGGATGCCGATGAGGCTCGCTGACGTCAACATCCTGGTGACCGCCTTCCGGGACAGCGCCCCAGGGCACAAGGTCTGTCGCGACCTGGTCGAGGAGATGGTCAACGGCACCCTGCCGTACGGGGTGAGCGAGCTCGTGCTGAGCGGGTTCCTCCGGGTGGCGACGCACCCGCGGGTCTTCGATCCACCCGCTCCGCTGTCGGCCGCCCTCGCCTTCGCTGACGCCTACCGGTCGGGCCAGGCGGCCGTCATGGTGTCTCCCGGCCCGAGGCACTGGCCGATCTTCACGGCGCTGTGCCGATCCGCCCGGGCGAAGGGCGGCCTGGTGCCGGATGCCTACCTCGCCGCGCTCGCCATCGAGTCCGGTTGCGAGTGGGTCTCGGCCGACCGCGATTTCGCCCGCTTCCCCGACCTGCGCTGGACCGCGGTCGACCTCGGCTGAGGGCGGCGGGCGCGGGGGCCGTACGGAAGTGGAATCAGTTGTGGCTCACCCCGTACTCTCATATCCGAGGCCGAGAGGCGCTGCAACGGACCAACGGCGGTCCGCCACGCTCGACCCGACGTTGAGTTCGAAGGGCGCCTCCGAGGACATCGGAGGCAAGTAGTGACCCGAACGGACGAGCTCAAGGCCCTCCTCAACGAGCGGATCGTCGTGCTCGACGGCGCTTGGGGCACCATGTTCCAGGATGCCAAGCTGAAGCCCGAGGACTACCGCGGTGACCGGTTCCTCGACCACGAGCCCGACGTCACCGGCGACCCCGACCTGCTCAGCCTGACCCGTCCCGACCTGGTGCTGGACGTCCACAAGCGCTACCTCGAGGCCGGCGCCGACATCACCACGACCAACACGTTCACCGCGACCAGCATCGGCCAGGCCGACTACGGCCTGCAGGACATGGTCACGGAGATGAACGTGGCCGCCGCGAAGCTGGCCCGGCAGGCCGCCGACGAGGTCGGCGGCAAGTTCGTGGCCGGCTCGGTCGGCCCGCTCAACGTCACCCTGTCGCTGTCGCCGAAGGTCGAGGACCCGGCGTACCGCGCGGTGACGTTCGACGACGTCAAGCAGGCGTACGCGGAGCAGATGGCGGCGCTGGCCGAGGGCGGCGTCGACCTGCTGCTGATCGAGACGATCTTCGACACGCTCAACGCCAAGGCGGCCATCGCCGCGGCCCAGGAGGTCGCGCCCGACCTGCCGCTGTGGATCTCGGTCACGATCGTGGACCTCTCCGGCCGCACCCTGTCCGGACAGACCGTCGAGGCGTTCTGGCGCTCCGTCGAGCACGCCCACCCGCTCGTCGTCGGCGTCAACTGCTCCCTCGGCGCGACCGAGATGCGCCCGCACGTGGCCGAGCTGGCCCACCTGGCCGACACCTTCGTCGCCAGCCACCCCAACGCCGGCCTGCCCAACCACTTCGGCGGCTACGACCAGACCCCGGAGGAGACCGGCCGGCTGCTGGGCGAGTTCGCCGGCGCGGGCCTGGTCAACATCGTCGGCGGCTGCTGCGGCACCTCGCCCGACCACATCGCCGAGATCGCCGCCGCGGTCAAGGACCTGTCCCCGCGCAAGCCCGCCGAGGAGAAGAGCGCGACCCGCTTCTCCGGGCTGGAGCCGTTCCAGATCGGGCCGGACACCGGCTTCGTGATGATCGGCGAGCGCACCAACGTGACCGGGTCGGCCAAGTTCCGCCGGCTGATCGAGTCCGGCGACTTCCAGGCCGCCTCCGAGGTCGCGATGGAGCAGGTCCGCGGTGGCGCCAACCTGCTCGACGTCAACATGGACGCCGACCTCCTCGACAGCGAGGAGGCGATGACCACCTTCCTCAACCTCATCGCCACCGAGCCCGAGGTCGCCCGGATCCCGGTGATGGTGGACAGTTCGAAGTGGACGGTCCTCGAGGCCGGGTTGAAGTGCGTGCAGGGCAAGGGCGTCGTCAACTCGATCAGCCTCAAGGAGGGCGAGGAGTCCTTCCTGGAGCAGGCCCGCAAGGTCCGGGCGTACGGCGCGGGCGCCGTGGTGATGGCCTTCGACGAGCAGGGCCAGGCCGACACCGCCGACCGCAAGGTCGAGATCTGCGGCCGCGCGTACGACCTGCTGGTGGAGAAGGCCGGCTTCGACCCGACCGACATCGTCTTCGACCCCAACGTGCTGGCCGTCGCGACCGGGATCAGCGAGCACAACGGCTACGCCAAGGCGTTCCTGGACGCGCTGCCCCGGATCAAGGAGCGCTGCCCGGGCGCCCGCACCAGCGGCGGCATCTCCAACCTCTCCTTCTCCTTCCGCGGCAACGACGTGGTCCGCGAGGCGATGCACTCGGCGTTCCTGTTCCACGCGGTCAAGGCCGGCCTGGACATGGGCATCGTCAACGCCGGCCAGCTCGCGGTCTACCAGGACGTCCCGGAAGACCTGCTGGAGCTGGTCGAGGACGTGCTGTTCGACCGGCGCGAGGACGCGACCGACCGGCTGGTCTCCTTCGCCGAGACCGTCAGCGGCACGAGCACCGAGCGCAAGGTCGACCTGTCCTGGCGCGAGGCGCCGGTGGCCGAGCGGCTGTCGCACGCGCTCGTGCACGGCGTGGTCGACTTCATCGAGGAGGACACCGAGGAGGCCCGGCAGGAGCTGGAGCGGCCGCTCGACGTGATCGAGGGCCCGCTGATGGACGGCATGAAGATCGTCGGCGACCTGTTCGGCTCCGGCAAGATGTTCCTGCCCCAGGTGGTGAAGAGCGCGCGGGCGATGAAGCGCTCCGTGGCCTACCTGGAGCCCTACATGGAGGAGGAGAAGGAGCGGGCCAAGGCCGAGGGCCGGCTGCAGCGCCGGCAGGGCAAGGTCGTGATGGCCACGGTCAAGGGCGACGTGCACGACATCGGCAAGAACATCGTCGGCGTCGTGCTCGGCTGCAACAACTACGAGGTCATCGACCTCGGCGTGATGGTGCCGGCCGGCAAGATCCTCGACACCGCGGTGGCCGAGGACGCCGACGCCGTCGGCCTGTCCGGACTGATCACCCCGTCCCTGGACGAGATGGCCTCGGTCGCGGGCGAGATGCAGCGCCGCGGGCTCAAGCTGCCGCTGCTGGTCGGCGGGGCGACCACCTCCCGGCAGCACACCGCGGTCCGGATCGCCCCCGAGTACGACGGGACCACCGTGCACGTGCTGGACGCCTCCCGCGTCGTCGGTGTGGTCTCCGACCTGCTCAACTCCGACCGGGCCGAGGCGTTGGGGGAGTCCAACCGCAAGGAGCAGGCGCGGCTGCGCGACCAGCACGCCAACCGGCAGCAGCGGCCGTTGCTGCCGATCGCCAAGGCGCTGGCCAACCGCGAGGTCGTGTCCTTCGACGACCTGCCCACCCCGTCCTTCACCGGTCTGCGCGAGGTGTCGCCGTCGCTGACCGAGCTGCGGGAGATGATCGACTGGCAGTTCTTCTTCCTGGCCTGGGAGATGAAGGGCAAGTACCCGAAGATCCTGGAGGAGCCGGCCGCCAAGGAGCTGTTCGACGAGGGTCAGGAGCTGCTCGACCAGATCGTCGCCGAGGAGTCGCTCCAGGCCCGCGGGGTGTACGCGATCTGGCCGGCCGTCTCCGAGGGCGAGGACATCGTCGTCGACGGCAGCGCCCGCTTCCCGATGCTGCGGCAGCAGACGGCCAAGCACGCCGAGCAGCCCAACCGGTCGCTGGCCGACTACGTCGCGCCCGAGGGCGACCACCTCGGCGGGTTCGCGGTGTCGATCCAGGGGGCCGAGAAGCTGGCCGAGAAGTACGAGTCCGACAACGACGACTACAAGGCGATCATGGTCAAGGCGCTGGCCGACCGGCTGGCCGAGGCGTTCGCGGAGTGGGTGCACCTGGAGGTCCGGCGGGCCTGGTTCGAGCCCGACGCGCAGCCGGAGCTGAGCGAACTGCACGCGGAGAAGTTCCGCGGCATCCGGCCGGCGCTGGGCTACCCGGCCAGCCCCGACCACAGCGAGAAGAAGGACCTCTTCGAGCTGCTCAACGCGAAGGACATCGGGATGGACCTGACCGAGTCGTACGCGATGAGGCCGGCGGCGTCGGTCAGCGGCCTGATCTTCGCCCACCCGTCCTCGCGCTACTTCACCGTCGGGCGCCTCGGCAAGGACCAGATCCAGGACTACGCCAAGCGGCGCGGGATGCCGGTGGCCGAGGTGGAGCGCTGGCTGCGGCCCAACCTCGACTACGACCCCAAGTAGACGGCGAACCGGGTGTTCGGGAGGTCCAGGGTCGGCGGCGGCACCGTCGCCGGCCCGTCCTTCCGGTAGGCCTCGATCCGCAGCCCGGCCGAGGCCGGCCGGCCGGCCGCGATCCAGTCGTCGACGTGCGCCAGCAGGCGTTCGGCCAGGGCCTTGCGGTCCGGGCCGTGACCCTGCACGGCCATCGCCCGGTCCTGCGGGAGCAGCACGGCCAGGGAGTCGGTGCCGACCAGGACCGGGGTCGGGGCCGGCCGGGTGTCGGTGACCGCGTGCAGGTCGCCGGCGTCGGGGTCGTGCAGCGCCAGCCACAGTCGCAGGCCGCCGAGCCCGTCGCGCTGGGTGAGCGGGACCGGCGTGACCGGGCCGGGATCGTGTTCCAGCGCGGCCAGCAGCGCGGCGGTGTCGAGCGGCCGCGGGTCCTCCAGGCGCAGGAACAGGCCCGGCCGGCCCAGCGGGCGTACCGGGTCGACGCCGGCCAGCAGGCCCTGCAGCGGCATGAACCCGCAGTCCACGACCGACACGCTGACCAGGTGGTCGCCGGCCCGCTCGAACGCGACCGACCGCTGCGGCCCGCGCAGGGACAGCGGCAGGACCAGGCGGCCGCGCGGGCCGAGCTGGTCCCACCAGGCCGGGGCCAGGTCGCGGGCGGCCGCGGTGAGGATGATCCGGTCGAACGGGGCCGCCTCGGGCCGGCCGGCGGCGCCGTCCCCGCAGACCACCTCGACCGGGACGGGGCCGAGGTTGCGGCGGGCCTGGGCCGCGACCTCGGGCTCGATGTCGATCGTGGTCACCGCGCCGCCGGGGCCGACCAGGTGCGCCAGCAGGGCCGCGTTCCAGCCGGTGCCGCTGCCGATCTCCAGCACCCGGTGCCCCGGCCGCACGTCCAGCTGCTCCAGCATCGCGGCGACGATCGACGGCTGCGAGGACGAGCTGGTCGGCCGGCCGTCGGCGGACCAGCGGGTCGGCACGGCCTCGTCCGCGTACGCGACGGCGGGGTCGACGCCGGGCAGGAACCGGTGCCGGGGCACCGCCCGCATCGCCGCCGCGACCCGGTCGGATCGGATCCGGCCGGCCTCGACCAGGTGCGCGACCAGCCGCTCGCGCCGGGTCGCCTCCGAGGTCACCCGACCACAGTGACCGCTCGGCCGTCCGCACTCAACCGCCGGTCCGGTCTCCTGCCTTCAGCCGGGTCCGGTGATGCGGCAGAATGGCAAACCATGTTGCCGGAACCGCAAGAGCTGGAGACGGTGCTGGACGGCGTCGGGCCGCGGCTGCGGGCGTTGCGCCGGGACCGCGGGGGCACGCTGGCGCAGCTGTCGGAGACGACCGGGATCTCGGTCAGCACGCTGTCCCGGCTGGAGTCCGGGCAGCGCAAGCCGACGCTGGAGCTGCTGCTGCCGCTGGCCCGGGCGTACCGGGTGCCGCTGGACGAGCTGGTCGGCGCGCCCGAGACCGGCGACCCGCGCATCCACCCGCGGCCGATCACCCGGCACGGGCGCACGATGATCCCGCTCAGCCGCCAGCCCGGCGGGCTCCAGGCGTACAAGCTGGTGCTGCCGCCGGGGCCGGACCGGGTCGACGAGCAGCGCACCCACGAGGGCTACGACTGGCTCTACGTGCTCTCCGGCCGGGTCCGGCTCGCGCTCGGCG
>DATINN010000029.1:0-1587 GCA_035474175.1 Mycobacteriales bacterium
CCTCGGGCAGCACGAGCCAGGCCCGGACCGGCTGGCCGTCCTCCGCGGTGGCGGTGACCTCCTCGAGCCGGCCCGGCAGCGTGACCGGGACGCCGGGGCAGTCGAGCGCGCCGGGTTCGGCCCCGGTGGTCAGGTCGATGCGCACCGGGGTGGGCGGCGAGTCCACGGCGGCCCGCAGCGCGTACAGGTACCGGCCGTCCGGGTCGGGGTTCAGGTCGGTGTACGCGCCGTCGTCGGGGGTCACCCGGGTGACCTCGCCGCTGCCGACCTCGACCCGGAACACCGGGCACCGCCCGCCGTCGTCGGCGGTGAGGTACAGCGCGCTCGAGTCGGGCGCCCAGGCCAGCCCGTTCGGCCAGCGGTCCCAGCCGGCCAGCAGGTCACGGCCGGGTCCGGAGGCGTCGGCCGCGTCCGCGGCGTCGGCGTCGAGCAGGACCACGGTGACGTCGACCGGCCGGTGGCTGGTGGCGTGCCGCTCCCGCAGGCAGGCGATGTACCGCCCGTCGGGCGAGACCCGCGGGTTCTCGAAGTCGTACTCGGGTACCGACAGCAGCACCCGGCGCTTGCCGCTGACCACGTCGATCGCGACCAGCTCGCAGCGCGACTCGCCGGCTGGCTCCCACTGCCACCACCCGGTACTCACCGAGGCCCCGTCCGGCGTCAGCTCGAACGGCTCGCCGTCCAGCGCCCGCCCCGGCGCGGGCGTCAGGTCGCGAAGGCGGGCGGGATTCACCGCCCGTTCGGCCCCTTCGGCGGCGGCGTCGGCCAGCGCCGGCTCCTTGTCCCCGCCGGCCCACCCGATCTCCGTTTCCTGCACCTGGTCGGAATCGACGGCGAACAGCCGGGGCTGGTCGGGTCCCAGGTCGTGATCCCAGAACCGGACCGGCGCGGACTCGTGCAGGATGGCGGTGATCCCGGCGTCCTTGCGCTCCTGGCGCAGCCTGGTGTCGTCCGCGGCGCTGTCGCCATTGCCCGCGGCGGGCAGCACGGGAGCGCCGACCACGATCGCGCCGGCGTCCCTGGCCACCTCGGCCGCGGTGACGCCGCCGGGCAGCGCGGCCACCACCCGGGCCTCGCCGCCGGCCGCGGGCAGCAGCCAGAGCGCGGCGGCGTCGCTAGCGTCCGGGTCCTTCTTCGCGGCCGGGTCGGCACGCCTGGAGGTGAACAGCAGCGATCCGTCCGGCAGGAAGCGCGGGGTGCCCTCGCCCTCGGCGGACCTAGTCAGCCGGCGGGCCGGGCCGCCGTGCGCGTCGATCCTCCAGATGCTGGTCAGGTACTTCTTCTTGTCCGCGCTCAGGGTCTGTATCGCCGCGGCCAGCCAGGTCCCGTCCGGGGCCAGCCGCAGCGCCGTCACCCGCGGCAGCGCCACGAAGTCGCCCAGGTCGTGAAATCGGGTTACGCCAGCGCTCACAATCGCTCCCGGTCAGGTCGATAAGCCGCAATTCGGACCATACCCCGCTATTTCACGGCGATTCCTGGCCGCGCGGGCAGGGCTCTATCACCGGCCCCGTACCAGCGGGAACCGTACCAGCGGAACCGGCGGTCAGCCGGCCTCGGTGATCATGGCCGCGCCCACCGTGGCGTTGG
>DATINN010000030.1:0-4369 GCA_035474175.1 Mycobacteriales bacterium
GGCTCGGCGGGCACGGGTCGCTGAGAAGACATGGGCGCCTCCGGACACACGTCGGCTCCCCCGCCGGGACGTCCAGCACGCCCACGCCGCCCGCTCAGCGTGCCACAGGGTTGCCCGATCCTCAGGTCGGCGGCCGGGGCCGCCGGAGCGGCCGCGCCGGAGCGGCGGCCGGGCTCAGTTCGGCGGCTTGAGGGCCTTCCTCAGGGCCGGGATGTCGAGCGCCGGCTGCGGGTACTGCGGGTCCAGGTCGCGGACGGTCTCCAGCAGCAGCCGCCCGATGGCCCAGTTGCGATACCACTTGCGGTCGGCCGGGACCGCGTACCAGGGCGCGGCGTCGGTGGAGCAGCGCTCCAGCGCGATCCGGTACGCCTCCTGGTAGTCGGCCCAGCGGGCCCGCTCGGCCAGGTCGCCGGGGTTGAACTTCCAGTGCTTGGTCGGGTCGTCCAGCCGGGCCAGCAGCCGCTCCCGCTGCTGGTCGTAGGAGACGTGCAGGAAGCACTTGACCAGCGCGTAGCCCTGGTCGGCGAGCTGCTTCTCGAACCGGACGATCTCCCCGTACCGCTTCTCCACGATCTCGGGCTGGGCCAGCCCGTGCACCCGGGCGATCAGCACGTCCTCGTAGTGGGACCGGTCGAAGATGCCGATCAGGCCGGGCGCGGGCAGCGCCCGCCGGACCCGCCACAGGAAGTGGTGCCGCAGCTCCTCCTCGGTCGGCTTCTTGAACGAGGTGATGTGCACGCCCTGCGGGTTGACCAGGCCGATGACGTGGTCGATCACCCCGCCCTTGCCCGAGGTGTCCATGCCCTGCAGCACCACCAGCACCCGCCGCGACGCCGCGGCGAACAGCTTCTCCTGCAGGTCGGCCAGCTCGTCGCCGTCGGACACCATCGCGGCCGCGCTCTTCTTCTTGCCGCCGGGGGCCAGCGGGGTGGCCCGCGCGTCCAGCCGGTCGAGGTCGACGGGCTCCCCCGGCGCGACCCGCAGTGCGTCCCGCAGCGACGTGGCCATGAGCCCCCCAGTGTCGATCGGACCGGTTGTCACCCGGGACACTAGTGGCCGGGTGGTCGCGGACAGGCCCGTCCGGCCCAGCGGAAGGGACATGATGACGACGTTCGAGGTGTGGGCGCCGAGCCACGACCGGGTGCGGCTGCGCACGCTGGGCCACGACCACGAGATGTCGCCTGCCCCCTACGGGATGTGGCGGGTGGTCGTGCCCGAGGCCGGCCCCGGCTCCGACTACGCGTTCCTGCTCGGCGACGACGACACCCCGCTGCCCGACCCGCGCTCCCGCTGGCAGCCCGAGGGCGTGCACGGGCCCAGCCGGCTCTACGACACCCAGGCCTACGAGTGGCACGACGCGGAGTGGACCGGGCGGCAGCTGGCCGGCTCGGTCGTGTACGAGCTGCACGTCGGCACGTTCACGCCCGAGGGCACGTTCGCGGCCGCCGCGCAGAAGCTCGACCACCTGGTCGAGCTGGGCGTGGACCTGGTCGAGGTGCTCCCGGTCAACGCGGTCAACGGCACCCACAACTGGGGCTACGACGGCGTCGGGTGGTATGCGGTGCACGAGCCGTACGGGGGGCCGGACGGGTTCAAGGCGTTCGTCGACGCCTGCCACCGGGCCGGGATCGGCGTCGTGCTGGACGTGGTCTACAACCACCTCGGGCCGTCGGGCGCCTACCTGCCGCGGTTCGGGCAGTTCTTCAAGCCCGGTCGCTCGACCTGGGGCGACCTGGTCAACCTGGACGGGCCCGGCTCGGAGCCGGTGCGGCGGCTGATCCTGGACAACGCGCTGATGTGGCTGCACGAGTTCCACGTCGACGGGCTGCGGCTGGACGCCGTGCACGCGCTGGTCGACCTGGGCGCGCTGCACATCCTGGAGGAGCTCGCGGTCGAGGTCGACGCGCTGTCGACCCATCTGCGCCGGCCGCTGACGCTGATCGCCGAGTCCGACCTCAACGACCCGCGGCTGGTCCGCTCCCGCGACGCCGGCGGCTACGGGCTGACCGCGCAGTGGGACGACGACGTGCACCACGCGCTGCACGCGCTGCTCACCGGCGAGAAGCAGGGCTACTACTCCGACTTCGGGTCGCTGGGCACGCTGGCCAAGGCGTTCACCGGCGCGTTCGTGCACGACGGGTCCTACTCGTCGTTCCGCGGGCGGGTGCACGGGCGGCGGGTCAACCGGGACGACACGCCCGGGCACCGGTTCGTGGCGTTCCTGCAGGACCACGACCAGGTCGGCAACCGGGCGCTGGGCGACCGGCTGTCCAGCGATCCCGGGGCGCTCTCGCCGCAGCTGCTCAAGGTCGGGGCGGCGCTGCTGCTGACCTCGCCGTTCACGCCGATGCTGTGGATGGGCGAGGAGTGGGGCGCGTCCACGCCGTGGCAGTTCTTCACCTCGCACCCGGAGCCGGAGCTGGCCGCCGCGGTCGCGACCGGGCGGCGGGAGGAGTTCGCCGCGCACGGGTGGGACACCGACGACGTGCCCGACCCGCAGGACCCGGCCACCTTCCAGCGGTCCAAGCTGGACTGGGCCGAGACCGCCGCCGGGCCGCACGCGGACGTGCTCGAGTTCTACCGGCGGGCGATCGCGCTGCGCCGGGCCCGGCCGCAGCTGTCCGACCCCCGGCTGGACCGGGTCGAGGTCGCCTACGACGAGGGCGCCCGGTGGCTGGTCGTGCACCGCGGCTCGCTGCGGGTCGCGGTCAACCTGTCCGCCACCCGGCAGGAGGTCCCGCTCGACGGGACGCCGATGAGCGTGCTGCTCTCCTCCGTGCCCGGGTTCGTCTATCGGGACGGGATCGTCGAGCTGGAGCCGGAGTCGGTCGCCGTGATCGAGCTGTCGGCGCGATCTTCTTGACGCACGCTTGGGCCGATCTGTAGTCGTCTGGGGTTTTCTGCTGGTTCGATCGGAGTAACGATGCGCGGCAGGTGCGCCGCGAGGGCGCCCCCATCAGGAGGTGCACGTGCGACTCCGTCCAGTCCTGGCCGCCACCGCGGCGGCCGCTCTCGCCTCGATCGCCTGGGCCGGCACGGTGGCCCCGGCCGCCGGTGCCGCCCCCGCCGCCCCCGCGGTCCAGCCGGCCAAGCACGTGTCCCGGGTCTGCGCCCAGGCCGCCCCCGGGCACGCCGCCTGCAATGCGCTGCGGGTCGACACCGTCGCCGTGGCCGGCAGCGTGACGCCGAACGCGACCACGCCGTCCGGGATCTTCCCGGCCGACATCCAGTCCGCGTACAAGCTGCCGGGCGCGACCGCCGGTGCCGGCCGGACCGTGGCGATCGTCGACGCGTTCGACGACCCGACCGCGGCGGCCGACCTGAACACGTACCGGAGCCAGTTCGGGCTGCCGGCCTGCACGACCGCGAACGGCTGCTTCCGCAAGGTCAACCAGAACGGCGCGACGTCGCCGCTGCCGACCGTGGACACCGGCTGGGCCCAGGAGATCTCGCTCGACCTCGACATGGTCTCGGCCACCTGCCCCAACTGCCACATCCTGCTGGTCGAGGCCAGCAGCGCCTCGTTCGCGAACCTCGGCGCCGCGGTGAACCAGGCGGCCGCGCTCGGCGCGACCGCGATCAGCAACAGCTACGGCGGCGCGGACGCCCGCGACACCACCAACGGCCACTTCTACAACCACCCCGGCATCGCGGTGACCGCGTCCTCCGGCGATGGCGGGTTCGGCGTGGAGTATCCGGCGTCCTCCCAGTTCGTCGTGGCGGTCGGCGGGACGTCTTTGCGCCGGGCCAGCACCACCGCCCGCGGCTGGACCGAGACGGCCTGGTCCGGCGCCGGGTCCGGGTGCTCCCGGTTCAACACCGCGATCCCGAGCGCGTCCACGTTCAACACGGGCTGCTCGCGGCGCGCGGTCGCCGACGTGTCCGCCGTCGCCGACCCGGCCACCGGGGTGGCGGTCTTCGACAGCACGCCGGCCGCCGGTGCGTCCGGCTGGCTCGTCTTCGGCGGGACCAGCGCGTCCTCCCCGATCATCGCCTCCGTGTACGGCCTGGCCGGCAACGCGGCGACGATCGACGCGAACGACTTCCCGTACCAGCACGCGGCGTCGCTGTTCGACGTGACGACCGGGTCCAACGGGACCTGCTCGCCGACCCAGCTCTGCCGGGCGCGGGCCGGGTGGGACGGGCCCACCGGACTCGGCACCCCCAACGGGACGGGGGCCTTCTAGTCGTACGCCCCGGGCCGGGACCGTGCGGTCCCGGCCCGGGTCCCGGTCCGGCCCCGGCGCTTCCGGGTCGGCGCCCCGGGGCCGGACAGAGCAGGGCCGGCACGGCCGGGACCCCAGGTCCCGGCCGTTCCGGTGCTCCAGCCCGCCGGCGCAGGCGGGCGGGGCGCGGGGGTGGGGTCAGG
>DATINN010000031.1:0-2309 GCA_035474175.1 Mycobacteriales bacterium
GCCCGGCCCGCAGGGGCCCGCGCAGGCCGGCGGTGCCGAAGGTCAGCCGGCCGGCGAACCGGTCGGCCACGGCGGCCTCGTCGCCGGCGTCGAGCAGGGCGCGCAGCTCGTCCCGGGTCGCCGGGTCGGGGTCCTCGGCCAACCAGCGCTCGGCCGTGGCCCGCAGCTCGCCGTCCACTAGCCCGCGTCCCGGCCCAGCCGGGGCTCGTCGAACTCGGGCCCGGTGTACGTCCCGCCGAGGTGGGCCCCGGCCGGGTCGTCCGCGCCGCCCTGGGCCGCCACGACCCGCTCGGCGTAGTCCTCGGCGTCGTCGACCGACAGGTAGCCCAGGGCCCGGGCCGGGGCCAGGTCCCACCAGGCCCGGGTGTTGGCCGAGATCCCGTACGCGACCGCGAAGCCGACGTCCGGCGCGGTCAGCGCGGCCGAGACCAGCCGCACCCCGTCGGCCGGGCTGATCCAGGTGGAGAGCTCCGGCACGGTCTCCGGGTACGGCTTCCAGCTGCCGATGCGCAGGCAGACGACCTCCAGGCCGTACCGGTCGGCCATCAGGCTGCCCAGGGCCTCGCCGGCGACCTTGCTGACCCCGTAGTACGTGTCCGGGCGGGGGCGGACGTCGACGCCGACCAGCTCGGTGCGCGGGGTGTAGCCGACGGCGTGGTTGCTGGAGGCGTAGACGACCCGGCGGACGCCCTCCCGGCGGGCGGCGTCGAAGACGTGGAACGTGCCCAGCACGTTGGCGGCCAGGATCTCCGCGAACGGCGCCTCGGTCGGGATGCCGGCCAGGTGCACGACGGCCTCGACCCCGGCCACGGCGGTGCGGACGGCGGCCGCGTCCTGGACGTCGGCGACGACCGGCGGGTCGGCCAGGCCGTCCACGCCGTCCAGCGGCACCCGGTCCAGCCCGCGCACCTTCCAGCCGCGGGCGGCCAGACCGGCGCAGGTGATCCGGCCGATCGAGCCGGCCGCACCGGTGACCAGCACCTTCCGGCCGGCGCCGGGCCGGGCCTGCGGGTGCGCGCCGAACTCAGCCATGGGTCACAGTCCTTCGATCACGGTGCCGAGCAGGGAGCCCATCCGGCCGGCGGCGGCCCGGCCGGCCTCGAGCACTTCCTCGTGGTTGAGCGGCTCGCCGGTCATCCCGGCGGCCAGGTTGGTCACCAGCGACACCCCGAGCACCTCGACGCCCTCGGCCCGGGCCGCGATCGCCTCCAGCACGGTGGACATGCCGACCAGGTCGGCGCCCAGCCCGCGCAGCATCCGGATCTCGGCCGGGGTCTCGAAGTGCGGCCCCGGCAGCGCCGCGTAGACGCCCTCCTCCAGGCTCGGGTCGGCCGCGGTCGCCAGCGCCCGCAGCCGGGCCGAGTAGAGGTCGGTCAGGTCCACGAACCGGGCGCCCTCCAGCGGGGACTGCGCGGTCAGGTTGAGGTGGTCGGAGATGAGCACCGGCTGGCCCGGGCGCATGCCCTGGCGCAGGCCGCCGGCCGCGTTGGTCAGCACCACGGTCGTGCAGCCGGCGGCGGCGGCGACCCGGACGCCGTGCGCGACCGCGGCGGTGCCGCGGCCCTCGTACAGGTGGGTGCGGCCGAGGAAGACGAGCGTGCGCCGGTCGCCGATGCGCAGCGACCGGACCGTGCCGCCGTGCCCGACCACGGTCGGCGCCGCGAACCCGGGCAGCTCCGCCACCGGCAGCTCCGCCTCCGGGCGGCCGAGCGCGTCCGCGGCCGGGGCCCAGCCGGAGCCGAGCACGATCGCGACGTCGTGCCGGTCGGCGCCGGTCGCCTTCGCCAGCGCGGCGGCCGCATCCGCGGCGGTGGGTCGTAGATCCGTCACGGCGCCCGACCCTAAGGCATGTCCGGCGTTCAGCTCGTACGGAAGGTGTCCGCCGCGACCTGGAACACGTTCTTGCTCGCGGCCCAGCGCGACTCCGGCGTCGACAGGTAGAGCACGTACGTCTTCCCGCCGGTCACGATGCCGCGGTAGAGCACGTGCCGCGGCACCCGGTCCAGGATGAACGTGAACTCCCAGTCGGCCGCGTCCAGCCCGCGGTAGTCGACCCGCTCCAGCCGCACCCGCTTGTACGCGCCGTAGGACGGATCCGCGTCGAACTGCCGCTCGGCCGCGCTGAGCTGGTCGAACGCCGCCGCCGTGCTGCCGACGGTGATCAGCCGCAGGAACCGGGTCGAGTCCGGCTCCTTGGCGTCGACCACGCCGGACCGCTGCTTCGCGGGCGGCCAGCCCGACGGGATGGCGACGCTGAAGCCCGAGCCCTCGTACGCGGTGAAGCCGTCCGGGATCGTGGCCGGGCCGAG
>DATINN010000032.1:0-10102 GCA_035474175.1 Mycobacteriales bacterium
GGCTTCAAGGACGGCACGGCCAACCCGGACGCGTCCGACCAGGCCCTGATGGACACGCTGGTGTGGACGTCGACCTCGGACACGGCGCTGGGCCAGGCCGGCCGCGAGCCGGCCTGGATGGTCGGCGGGACGTACCAGGTCGTCCGGCTGATCCGGATGATGGTGGAGCGCTGGGACCGGGCCGCGCTGGAGGAGCAGGAGGCGATCTTCGGTCGGCACAAGGTCACCGGCGCCCCGCTGTCCGGGCGGCGCGAGACCGACGTGCCGGTCTACGCCGACGACCCGGCGGGCAAGCGGACCCCGCTCACCGCGCACATCCGGCTGGCCAACCCGCGCGACGAGCGGACCAAGGACAAGGTGCTGGTCCGGCGGGGGATGAGCTACTCGCGCGGGGTGGACAGCGCCGGGCTGCTGGACCAGGGGCTGGCGTTCGTCAGCTACCAGCGCCGGCTGTCGCACTTCCTGGAGGCCAACGACCGGCTGAAGGGCGAGCCGCTGGAGGAATACATCCGGCCCGAGGGCGGCGGCTTCTTCTACGTGCTGCCCGGGGTGGTCGAGATCGGCGACTGGCTCGGCCGCAGCCTCATCGCGCCGACCTGAGTGATCCATGCCCTAAGGTGCTCCCCGTGAGCCCCCGGGACCCCGAGCAGATCCAGCGGGAGATCGAGTCCTCCCGCACCCAGCTGGCCTCCACGCTCGACGAGCTGGCCGAGCGGGTGAGCCCGAAGCGGCTGGCCGGGGAGGCGCGGACGTCCGCGATGGCGTTCCTTCAGACGCCGATCGGGATGGCGGCCGTGGGTGGGGTGGCGCTGCTGGTCGCGCTCGGGATCGCGCGCCGCGTCCGCAACCGCTGAGCCTTGGCCGCTCGCCGCTGGTGGGCCCTGGTCGGCTCGGCCGCGTCGGGCCGGGGGGCGGCCCGGCTGCGTCGGGCCGGGGGTCGGTTCGGCGGGCGGCTCGGCGGGCGGGGATGCCTGCGGGGCCGGAGACTGGGGGCGTGAAGCGAGCAGTGCCCGGTCCCGGGCAGGAGTCGGTGTGGGACTACCCGCGGCCGCCGCGGCTGGAGCGGTCGGCGAAGTCCGTGGTGGTCCGGCTGGGCGGCGTCACCGTCGCCGCCACGACCGCGGCCTGGCGGGTGCTGGAGACCAGCCACCCGCCGGTCTGGTACGTGCCGGTGGCCGACGTCGCCGCCGGCACCCTGCGCCGCACCGGGCGCACGTCGTACTGCGAGTTCAAGGGGACGGCCGACTACTGGACCGTGACGGCCGGCGGGATGACCCGGCCCGACGCGGCCTGGTCGTACCCGCGGCCCTCGCCCGGCTTCGAGGCGATGGCGGACGCGGTCGCGTTCTACCCCGCGCTGATGGACGGGTGCACGGTCGACGGCGAGGTGGTCCGGCCGCAGGCCGGCGGGTTCTACGGCGGGTGGATCACCGACGACGTGGTCGGTCCGTTCAAGGGTGAGCCCGGGACCCGGGGCTGGTGATCAGGCCGGGTCGCGCCCGCGACCTGGGCCGGTGATCGGCGGGTCGCGCCCGCGACCTGGGCCGGTGATCGGCGGGTCGCGCGCGACCTTGGCTGGTGATCGGCGGGTCGCCCGCGTGACCGGTCAGGCCGGGTCGCGCAGGACCGCGGCCGGGTCGGTGTTGCCGCCGCAGACCACCGCGGCCACCTTCTCGCCCGGCTCCGGCAGGTACGCCCCGGTGACCAGGGCGGCCAGCGCGGCCGCCCCGCCGTACTCGGCCAGCACCCGCAGCTCCCCCCACAGCCGCCCGCGGGCCCGGGCGATCGCCTCGTCCGGCACCAGCACCGAGCTGAGCCCGGTCCGCCCGGCCACCGACCAGCAGACCTCGCCGATCCGGCCGGCGCCGAGCGAGTCCGCGGCGATCCCGCCGACCTCGACGTCGACCGGCTTGCCGGCCGCCAGCGCCGCGTGCAGCGTCGGGCAGCGCTCCGGCTCGACCGCGACGACCCGGGCCCGGCCCTCCAGCGCGGCCGCGATCCCGGCCACCAGCCCGCCGCCGCCGGTCGCCACCAGCACCGTGTCCACCGGGCCGACCTGCTCGACCAGCTCCAGGGCCAGGGTGCCGTTGCCGGCGCAGACCTCGGGCTGGTCGTACGCGTGCACCATCGGCAGCCCGGAGCGCTCCGCGTAGCCGCAGGCCACCGCGTACGCCTCGGCGTAGGCGGTGCCCTCCTGCACGACCGCGGCGCCCAGCGCCCGCAGCCGCTCCACCTTGACCGGCGGCGCCGTCACCGGGACGACGATGTGCGCGGTCAGGCCGAGCTCGCGGGCCGCGTACGCCACGGCCAGGCCGGCGTTGCCACCGGAGGCCGCGACCACCCGCTCGCCGGGCGGCAGGTCCGCGGTCAGCAGCCGGTTGAGCATGCCGCGGGCCTTGAACGAGCCGGTGTGCTGCAGCAGCTCCAGCTTCAGCGCCACCGGCGTGCCGAACGGCCGCGAGTCCAGCACCACCGCCGGGGTCCGCCGCACCCGGTCCCCGAGCCGCCGCTCCGCCGCCTCGACGTCGTCCCGGTCGATCACGGCGCCACCCCGGTCGGGGCCGGCCCCCCGCTCACCGGAAGGGGCCGAGGTCGCGGCCGGGCTCGCGCTGCGCACCTAGCTGCGGCTCCCGGTAGGGCTGGTCCTCCCGGTACGTCCCGGCCTCGCGATAGGCCTGCTCCTCCCGGTAGGGCTGCTCCTCGCGGGTCGGCTCGGCGCCGGGTGCCGGCGCCTGCCCGGGCCAGAACGGCTCCGCGTCCGGCCGGTACGACGCCGCCGGCGTGAACCCGCCGGTCGGGTAGGGATCCGCGCCGGGGGTGAAGCTGCCGGTCGAGTACGGATCCCAGGTCTGGGTCTCCGGGCCGGCGTCGTCCTCGTCGGCGGGCTCCTCGGGCGGCAGCGGCTTCGTCCCGGCCGCCTCGACCACCCGCCCGACCAGCAGGCCGAGCACGATCGCCCCGCCGAGCAGCGCCGGCCGGGTCCACGGCTGCGCCTCCACCAGCGCCAGCCACAGCGCCGCCAGCTGCAGGAACCCGGCCGCGAGCACGGTCCCGAAGACCCCGCCGCGCCGCCCGTACGCGCTGGTGCCGCCGAGCAGCGCGGCCGCGGCCGCCTGGGCCAGCAGCGTCAGCCCGTCGTCCGGCACCACCGCCCGCAGCCGCAGCGCGATGATCAGCCCGGCCGCGGCGGCCAGCAGGCAGGAGCCGACCAGCGCGGCGGCCGCGGTGGTCGCGGCCCGCCCGCCGCGACCGGCCGCGGCGTCGGCGGCCGGCCGGTAGCGCCCGATCATCGCCCGGGACCGCGGCAGCAGCCCGAGCACGCCGCCCAGCACGGAGAGCGCGATCGCGCCGGCGGCCAGCGGCCAGGCCCAGCGGCTCAGGTCCGGTCCGTCGTCCAGCAGCAGGGAGCGGCCGGCGCTGAGCGACAGCACGGCCGCGTACAGCCCCAGGGCGGCGCCGAGGCCGACGGCCCAGGCCGGCAGCCGGAAGCCGACCACGACGATCGCCATCGCGATGCCGAGCGCGACCGCCGCGCCCAGGGTGACCAGGGCGGCCAGCCGCAGCTCGTACCCGTGCTGGTCGCGCAGCCAGGCGGTGAGCACGCCGGCCAGCACCGCGACCGCGCCGACCGCGAGGTTGGGCACGGCCGCCCGCAGGCTCAGCGCGAACGCGCTGCCCAGCAGGACGCCGGCGGCCAGCAGCACCAGCAGGTCGCGCAGCCGGTCACCGCTGAGGGCGCCGGTGTCCTCGTGCCGGACGGCCAGCACGGCGCCGACGACCGCGGCGGCGAGCAGCACCTCCCACACCGCGTGCACCCACACCCGGTCCCGCGGCACCGGTCGACGGTGCATGGCGGGCTCGACCGCGTCGGGCTCCATGACGGGTCACCGTACCGCCAAATGGTCTTCCAGCTCCGTAAGCAGTTCCCGGGTGACCAGACCGCGCAAGGTGATGTGAAGGTCGGGCGGGGTGGTGGTCTTGCGCAGCGCGATCCTGCTGTCGCGCTCCGCAGTGAACGGCTTGCCCCAGCGGCCGACCGCGGCCAGCACCAGGCGCTCCGGGGTGACCCCGAGGCGGCGGGCGGCGTTGCGCTCGGCGTCGCCGATCGCGGCCAGCGCGCGGCCGACCTCGGTCGGGCCCTTGACCCCGAACCGGGCCGCGGCGTCGACCAGCGCGTCCGGCGGGGGCGGCAGGCCGGAGCGCACCGGCCGGGTCGCCGGCACGTCCAGCGCGTCGGCCGGCAGCGCCCGCACGACCTCGCCGCCGTCGGCCAGCAGGGCCCGGACGGCGGCGGCCGGGAGCCGGGCGCCGGCCGCCAGCTCGACCGGCTCCGGGTCGGAGCCGGTCAGCTCGGCCACGCTCACCCGGTACGCGGCGCACAGCAGCAGCAGCTCCTCGACCGCCAGCGGCCGGACGCCCGCCTCGACCTGCGTCAGCGTGCCGGCCTGCCACCCCACCAGCCCGTACGACCGCAGCAGCTCGGCCGCCTCCTCGTCGCCGAGCCCGCGCGCCGTGCGCACCCGCGCCGCCCCCTGCGCCAGCACCGCCCGCAACGACCGGGCCCGGCGGGGGGCCGGGGCGCTCACGGGGTGCGGCCCCAGACGGCGCGGCCGGCCGTGGCCGTGGCCGCGCGGTAGAGCAGCCCGGTCGCGGTGCGGTTGCGGGCCAGCGCCGCCCGCGCCGCGTTCGACCCGCACGCGCCGTGCACCCCGCCGCCCGGGTGCGCGGACGACGAGGCCAGGAACAGCCGGTCGACCGGCGTGTCCGCCCGCCCCAGCCCGGGCGTGGGCCGGAACACCAGCTGCTGGAACAGCGCCGCCGTGCCCCCGCCGATCGCCCCGTCGACCAGGTTGGAGTCCTCGCCCTGCAGCCCCTGCGGCGACGCGACCGCCCGCCCGACGACCAGGTCCCCGAAGCCGGGCGCGTGCCGCTCGATCGTCGCCTGCACCCGGTCCGCGATCGACGCGGTCAGCTCCGGGGTCCAGTCCAGCCCCCGCGGCACGTGCGTGTACGCCCACATCGTCTCGGTCCCGGCCGGCGACCGGCTCGGGTCGGCCGTGCTCATCTGCCCGGCCAGGATGAACGGCCGCTCCGGGACCCGCCCGCTGGCCAGGTCGAGCGCGAACCGGCCGAACTGGTCCAGGTCGAGGTCCAGGTGCAC
Source organism: Mycobacteriales bacterium (assembly GCA_035474175.1). Lineage (GTDB taxonomy): Bacteria > Actinomycetota > Actinomycetes > Mycobacteriales > CADCTP01 > CADCTP01. The sequence continues at coordinate 5,162 of DATINN010000032.1, forward strand.
GGTGCCGGCCCGGTGCACGGCCGGGTTGGTCCACGGCACCGGCCCGGACAGGGCCCAGTCGACCTTCACGGTCGCGTCGTCGAAGTGGAAGTCGCTCAGGTCGTCCAGCACCCGGGTCGGCAGGTTCTCGGCCCCGACCAGGTCGAGGTAGAGCGCCGGGGCCGGCACGTCGGCGAGCACCGCCCGCCGCGCGCCCAGCACGTCGCCGTCCGCCGTCCGGACCCCGATCGCGACCCCGTCCCGGACCTCGACCTTGGTCACCCGCACCCCGCAGCGCAGCTCGCCGCCGCGGGCCTGCAGCCGCCGGACCAGCGCGTCCGCGATCGACTGGGCGCCGCCCTGGGCGACCGGGTAGCCGACGTCCTGGGCCAGCATCGACAGCAGCCAGCCCAGGATCGCGCTGCCGGACGCGTCCAGCGTGAGGTCGGCGTGCATGGCGTTGCCGGCGATCAGCACCCGGGCGCCCTCGCCCTCGAACCGCTCCTGCCCGTACCGGCGGGTGGACTGGACCGCGAAGCGCGCGAACCGCAGCGTCTCCGCGGTGCCGATCCGCCGCAGCAGCCGCGTCCCGGCCCGCACCGGCGGGAACGGCGTCAGCAGCGCGTCCAGCACGTCGTCCTTGATCCGCAACCAGTGCGCGAACTCGGCCCGCCAGCGCTCGCCGTCCCCGGGCGCGAACTCCTCCACCGACGCCATGGTCTCGGCCAGGTCGCGCGACAGCGTGACGGTGCGGTCGTCCGGCAGCACGTGCACCAGCGGCACGTGGTCGTGCACCAGCCGCAGGCCGTGCTCCTCCAGCCCCAGCGCCTTGATCGTCGGCGACGCCGCCGTCAGCGGGTAGAACGCGCTGGCCATCTCGCTGCGGAAGCCGGGCGCGGCCAGCTCGGCCGTGCGGGTCGCCCCGCCGGGGCTCTCGTTGGCCTCCAGCACGACCACGGACCAGCCGGCGTCGGCGAGCAGGTTGGCCGCGACCAGCCCGTGGTGGCCGGCGCCGACGACGACAGCGTCCCAGCTCATGCGCGCATGCTCCTCTGCCGGCCGTACGACGGCGCAACCGGGTGGATTGACGCCTGATTCCTGCGCGGTGTCTTGTTTCGCTAGCCCTTACGGCTCATCATGCAAGAGCCCAGTCAGCCCTGAGGAGGTCCTCTGTGTCCGCTGTCCTCCGCCCGTTCCGGGGAATCGTGCTCGCGCTGGCCCTGCTGGCCGGCGCCCTGGTCGGCCCGTCCGTTGTTACCCCCGCAGCGGCGCCTCAGGCCTCCGCGTCCGTGTTCTCCAGCTGCACGATCAGCGGCTGCTCGGCGGCGCGGACCGCGCTCACCGGCTGGCGCCAGCTCGGGCTGCCCACGGCGCGCGCCTGGTTCGCCTGGCCGTTCGGGCAGTACAACTTCTCCGGCGGCCAGTACAAGAACCTCGAGCGCGAGCTGCCGGCCAACCAGACGTACGCCGAGTACGACGTGAACCCGCGACCGCGCGGGGCGGCCCGGGACGCGGCCCGGATCATCGTCAGCCGCACGACCGGGTCGGTCTGGTACACCCCGAACCACTACACCGACTTCTACAAGATCGCCTAAGGCGTCGTCTCCTCCTCGGTGAGGCTGCCGACGTCGACGTGCTTGCCCAGCTCCTCGACCGTGCGGAAGTCGCCGATGAAGACGCCGTGCCGTTTCAGCCGCAGCACCCGCCGGGTGTAGCCGATCTTGTCCGTGTAGGTGACGTGCTCCACGGTCACGCCCCCCGGCCCCGTGAGTTTCACGCTGCCCAGTGTCACCCGAATGGATGAATTCAGCAGCTCGACCTGCACGGATCGTGGCGGCCACTCGACCTCGGCCGCGGGCACCGAGGCGATCCGGGCCCGCACCCGCTCGTGCAGCTCCGTGCGGCAGGGCGCGACCAGGGCCAGCACGGCGACCGCGTGCCTGCGGGTGGTGACACCGCGGACGACGGCGCTGGCCAGCGTGCCGGCCCGGGTGTGCAGCCGCACCTCCAGGGAGCGGTCGGCGGACAGCGGTCGGCTGGGCACGGCGGCATCCTATCGAACGCCTGTTCGAGTCGTACGCTGCGTGCCGTGCGTAGGCCCCGCCCCGACCTGCTCATGGCGGCGTCGGTGCCCGTGCTGCTGGTGGCGGGCGTGCTGCCCTGGCAGCGGGACGTGATGTGCACGCAGTCCGGCTGCGGGTCGGTGCTGGCCGGCGCCTGGGCCGGGTCGCCGGCCTGGGCCGGCGTGCTGCTGGCCGGGCTGGCGCTGGCCGGGGTGTGGGTGCTCAGGCTGCCGGCCCGGGGCCGGGTGTCCAGCGCGGTCGCGGCGGTGACGGCGCTGGTCGCGGTGCTGGCGGCGGCGGTCGTGGTGGTGTCCGCGGACGCGCTGGTCTTCGGGCGTACGGGCCTGATCGACTTCCGGCTGCCGGTGACCGAGACGTTCCCGGTGCTGGCCGTGCACCCGGCCGAGGGGCTGGTGCTGGGGCTGGCCGGCCTGCTGCTGCAGGCGGCCGCGGGCTGGACCACGCTGCGGCACCGCAACGCGCTGGTCTCCCCGCTGCGGCCGCCGGTCCGCCCGCAACCGACCGCGTTCGCGCAGGGACCGCCCCGTCGCCACCGGCACGGCTGACCGGCGTGACCCGAGGAACATCGGCAACTTATATAAGTCGCTGATATATTCGACGGCGTGAGCACCGAGACCCGGCCCGGTCTGGACGAGCTCGCCGGCTGCGTCGAGCGGCTGGTGACCTGGCTGCGCCGCAGCACCGCGGTGCCGGGCTACAGCGTCACCTCCCGGCTCACCCTGGCCCGGCTGCAGGCCGACGGCCCGGCCCGGATCTCCGACCTGGCCCGGCTGGAGGGCGTCACCCAGCCCGCGATGACCGGCCTGGTCAACCGGCTGGAGGCGGAGGGTCTGGTGACCCGCTCGGCCGACCCGACCGACGCCCGGGCCGCGCTGGTGGCGCTCACCGGCACCGGCCGCGCGTTCGTCGAGAGCCGCCGGGCCGAGCGCGTCCGCGTCCTGACCGCCCGGGTCGAGCGCCTGTCCGAGGCCGACCGGGCCGCGATCCTGGCCGCCCTGCCGGCGCTCGACCGGCTGTCCAACCTGAGCTAGCCCGACCCTGGAGCAACCCGAGATGCACCCCACCCCTGCCAGCCCGTTCCGCCAGCCCCGTGCGGTCTGGGCCGTCGCCTTCGCCTGCGTGGTGTCCTTCATGGGCATCGGGCTGGTCGACCCGATCCTGCCCGCGCTGGCCCAGCAGCTCGACGCCACCCGGGCCCAGGTCTCGCTGCTGTTCACCAGCTACCTGGTCGTCACCGCGGTCGCGATGCTGGTCACCGGCTGGGTCTCCAGCCGGATCGGGGCCAAGCGGACGCTGGTCGTCGGGCTGGTGCTCATCGTCGCCTTCTCGCTGGCCGCGGCCAGCTCGGACACGATCAACCAGATCGTCGGCTTCCGGGCCGGCTGGGGCCTGGGCAACGCGCTGTTCATCGCGACCTCGCTGGCCGTGATCGTGGCCTCCTCCAGCGGCGGCTTCGCCGGCGCCATCGTGCTGTACGAGACCGCGCTCGGGGTCGGCATCGCCGCCGGGCCGCTGGTCGGCGGGCTGCTCGGCACCATCACCTGGCGCGGGCCGTTCTTCGGGGTGGCCGTGCTGATGGCGATCGCGCTGGTGGCGACGCTGGTGCTGCTGCCGCCGACGCCGCGCCCGGCCCACCGCTCCTCGATCGCGGCCCCGCTGCTGGCGCTGCGGCACCGGTCGCTGGCGACCATGGGCCTGACCGGGCTGTTCTACAACTGGGGCTTCTTCACCCTGCTGGCGTACTCGCCGTTCCTGATGGGGCTGGACGCGATCCGGCTCGGGCTGGTCTTCTGCGGCTGGGGCGTGATGGTCGCGGTCTTCTCGGTGTTCGCGGCGCCGCGGCTGCAGGCCCGCTTCGGCACCGCCCGCACGCTGTACGCCAACTTCGTGCTGCTGGCGGCCGACCTCGCCGTCATCGCCACCTTCACCACCGACCGGGTGGTCGTGATCGTCGCGGTGATCGTGGCCGGGATGTTCCTCGGCATCAACAACACGCTGGTCACGCAGGCGGTCATGATGGTGGCGCCGGTGGAGCGGCCGGTCGCCTCGGCCACGTACGGGTTCGTCCGGTTCATCGGCGGCGGCATCGCGCCGTACGCGGCCGGCAAGCTGGCCGAGCGCTACACCGACTCGGTGCCGTTCTACGTCGGGGCCGCGGCGATGCTGATCGCGCTGGCCATCTTCGTCACGGGGCGCCGCATGATCGACGAGGCCGACCGGGCGATGGCGGGCGCGGGCGCGGCCGACCGCGAGCTGGAGGGCGCCACCGGCCTGGAGTCCCTGGCCGGCGCCGAGACCGACCTGGAGCCCGCCCCCGGCCGGTGAGGGGACACAGCCCGGGCCGGCGTCGGTCGCGCGACGCCGACCCGGGCGGCTCCCCTCGCCGGACGAGGCTTACTGGACCAGGCGCAGCCGGAGCTCCGGCTCGGGCGCGGGGATCGCGATCGGCGCCGGCGCCGGGTACGCCGCCGGCTCGCTCAGCAGCGTCCGGCAGGCCACGTTGAAGGCCCGCGGCGCGTTGACCGCCGACACCCCGGCCAGCCGCCCGTTCTCCACGTAGGACGCCACGACGCCGGCCCGGGCGGTGTCCTTCCGCCGCGGCCGCAGCTCGGTCAGGTGCACGTCGGCCTGGTCCGACAGCCGCCCGCAGACCTGGATCCGCAGCCCGTTCTGGTCCGACCAGAAGCGGGGGAGCAGGGACACCGGCGGCGCCGGCCCGTCGCCGGCCAGCAGCGTGCGGGCCGCAGCCCGGCCCTGCTCCACCGCCATGATCCACTGCCCGACCCGGCGCGGCTGCACGGTGCCGTGCCGGGGGTCGGGCCAGCGGGCCAGCGCCCCCGCCGCCACCACCCCGTCCAGCCCCAGCACCCGCAGCGAC
>DATINN010000033.1:0-7116 GCA_035474175.1 Mycobacteriales bacterium
GAGCGCCGGCGGCGGGCCGGTCCCCCAGCCCGCCGCCGGTCCCCCAACCCCCGCCGGTCCCCCAACCCCCGCCGGTCCCCCAGCCCACCGCCACCGATCAGCGCGCCCGCACCGGTCAGCGCGCCCGTACCGGCTCCTGCAGCTCGACCGCCCACGGCCCGGGCCCCTCGCCGTAGGAGAGGTAGAGCTCGCGGTTGTAGCCGGTGGACCGGAAACCGTGCGCCTCGATCCACTGCGCCAGCGCCTGCACCGTCGGCATCACGTCGTCCATGACCCCGCGGTGCACGATCGTCGCCGCCTGCTCGACCGGCGGCAGGTCCACCACCTCGAACCCGTCGTACGCCCCGGGCTCGATCGTGACCGGCAGCCCGGCGTGCACCAGCACTCCGCCGTCGGGGGCGTCCTCGTACCAGGCCAGGGACGGGCCGGTCGGCGTGACCCGGGCCCGGTCCAGGGCGTCGCAGAGGAGGGGATACAGCGGCTGGATGACCGGCCCGATGTCGGCCGGGTCGAAGCCCCCGGCCACCCCCGACCGGAACGCCATCCGGACCGCGGGCAGGCTCGTGAGCTGGACGTCGTCGGCGGGCATGGTGCCCTCCCTCTCGATGATCCGGAGCCGCGCCTCCACCTGCCGCAGCCGGGCCGCGTCCGCCTCGATCCGCGTCCGCAGCTCGGCCCGGCGCAGCCGCAGCATGCCGCGCAGCTCCTCCGGGCTCACCTCGTCGTCGACCATGGACTGCACGTCGACGAGGGTGAAGCCGAGGTCCTTGAGCGCGACCACCCGGTTGAGCCGGGCGAGCTGCGCGGCCTCGTACGAGCGGTAGCCGGTCGCCGGGTCCACGCGCGCCGGCCGCAGCAGGCCGATCGCGTCGTAGTGCCGCAGCATCCGGACCGACACGCGGCCGTGGCTGGCGAAGTCTCCGATGCTGAACATGACGCCCCTGGTCTATGGCCTGACACCGTGTCAGGGTCAAGCGGCCCGCTGCGTGGCTCGGCGGCCGAGCAGCCAGCGGGCGCCCTCCAGGATCGCGGCGGTCAGCAACGCCAGCCCGAACGCGAGCACCAGCCCCTTCCAGGTCTGGTTCTCGAAGGCGGCGCCGCCGAGCCGCCCCAGCCCGGTGTTGTACGCGCTCCACAGCACCACCCCGGCCAGGTCGGCCAGCATCCAGCTCCGCCACGGGAACTCGGTGGTGCCGGCGACCAGCGACACCGCGGTCCGCCCGCCGGGCACGAAGCGGGCCACCGCGATCAGCGTCCGGCCGCGCCGGTCCAGCGTGCGCTCGGCCCAGTCCAGGCTGCGCTTGCCCCGGTCGCCGCGCAGGAACTTCTCCGCCGCCCGGGTGCCGAGCTTGCGGCCGATCCAGTAGCAGGCCGAGTCGCCCAGGAACGCGCCCACCACACCGGCCGCGAACACGAGGAACACGTTGAGGTCACCGCTGGCGGACAGCACGCCGCCGGTGACCACGATCGTCTCGCCCGGCAGCAGCGGCAGCACGGCGTCGCCGGCGACCACGGCGAGGATCACCACGTACGCCCAGTGCGACCCGGAGATCGCGTCGGTGAGCTGGTCGAACACAGTGCATGTCTACCCCACGAAGCCGGACGCCCCTCCCCGATCGGGGAGGGGCGTCCTGCCTGGCGCCGGAGCTGCCGGGAAGGCAGCTCTGGCGTACTAGCTGACCGTGTACGCGTACGGCACGGCCGCGACCTCGTCGGTCGAGCCCGTGATCGGGTCGATCGCGTCGAGGAACAGCGTGCCGCGGACGACCGTGCCGGCCGCACCGGTCGGCGTGATCGTCAGCTGGATCGACCCGCTGGCGCCGGACTCGACCGACACCGGCGTCGCCGCCGGCGCGGTCGCCGACACGTACGCCAGCAGCGGGTCACCGGTGGCCGAGGTGACCGCCGGGTCGAACGGCCGGGTGTGCGCGGAGGCGGTGAAGTGCATGGTCACCGTGCCCGCCCCGGCGTCGGAGAACGGACCGCCGGCGATCGTCGGCAGCGCCAGCCAGGTCTGCGGCGCCACCACCGGGTCGGACACCGTCACCGACGGGCTGGTGCCCGCCGGGCCGGCCTCGCGGTCCGGGTCACCCTCGAAGGCCAGGTCCTCGACGTGGTCGGCCGGGAACGGGGACACCTCGAAGTTGAACGGCCCGTCACCGGTGGCCGCCATGTGGAACGAGTTGGTCTCGGTCGGCACCCGCGCCGCCGGGAACGGGCCGAGCGGCGCGTTCACGATGGTGAAGTCGGCGTTGTCGACGACCAGCGGGACGTCGGTCCGGCCGGCGAGCCGCCCGTCCAGGAAGTACGCCTGGTCGGCCGCGCCCCGGTTGGTGAACCGGACCGTGGTCGTCACCGGGGTGCCCGCCTTGAGGTGGGCGCCGGCCGAGTTGGGCACGCCGGCCACCCGGACGGCCGCCGGGTCGAGCGAGATCCGCCCGGTGAACGGCGTCTCCAGCGCGGTGCCGGCCCCAGGACCGAACTGCGCGACCGCGACCCGCCACCGGCCCGCCTGCGGCTTCACGTGGGTGAACTGCAGGCCGGCCACCGTGGAGCCGTCCTCGCGGGCGTTGGTCTTCTCCGACACCGGCTCGCCGTTCGGGTCGATGAGGAACCCGTACAGCTGCAGGTTGGTGTCGCCGTTGACGGTGAAGCCGACGGACAGCGAGGCGGCGCCGCGCGGCACGTCGAACTCGTACCAGGTGCCCGGGTTCGGGACGCCGCCGCGGCCGTTTCCCCCGGTGAACGTGCCGGTGAACGTGCCACCGTGCCGGTTCAGCGGGACCAGGGTGCGCAGCGTGATCGGCACGACCGTGGTCGCCCCGGAGCCGGTCAGCGTCAGCGCGTCGCTGGTGTCGCTGGCCTTCCGCGGCGCCGGCACCCCGACGACGACCGTACGGGTCGCGCCGGCCGGGACGACCTGCGCCTTGGGCACGCCGACGCCGCTGGTCCGGTGCTGGAACGTGGTCGCGCCGAACCGGACGGTGCCGGTGAAGCCGACCGCGCCGGGCGAGCTGAACAGCACCGCCGTCCAGGTGCCGGCCTTCGGCTGCGGGATGTCGACGACGGCGAAGCCGCTGCCGGCGCCCTGCGGCAGGCTGTAGCCGCTGTACGTGCCGTCCGGCTCCAGCAGGACCAGCCGGACGGTGAACCGCCCCTCACCGGGCCACGCGATCGACGCGGCGAGGTGGTCACCGCCCTTCGGCACCGCGAACGTCGTCTTCGTGTACGTCCTGGTGGTGCCGAACGCGTCCACGAACGTGGGCAGGCTGTCGCGGTCGAACGGCACCGACTTCGACACCGTCGAGAGCGTCCGGGTGGTGGAGCGCACCGCCGCCCGCACGACCTGCGGCTTGCTGCCGACGTTGGTGACCTGCACCCGCGCCGTGGCCACGCCGCCGGAGCGGGCGGTCAGGTTGAGCTGGTTGACGCCGGCCACGAGCTCGCCGTCGGCCTTCTTGGCGCCGCCCCGGATCGACCGCGCGGCCCTGACCGCGGCGTTCGAGTCGAGCAGGCCCGCGCCCTGCAGGCTGGTCGGCAGGCCCAGGTCCTGCGAGGTGCTGGTGAGCAGCCGCCGGACCAGGTCCGGCGTCGGGCTGGCGCCGTGGTGGCTGTCCCGGTACGCCTGGATCACCAGCGCCGCGGCCCCCGCGGTCAGCGGGGCGGACTGGCTGGTGCCGCCGAACTGCTGGATCCCCGACGGGTCGCCCTTGTTGTCGGTGCAGTCCAGGAACACGTCGGTGTTGGTGGAGCACAGGGCCCACCCGAGGTCACCGGGCGCGAGCAGGTCGATCGTCCGCCCGGCCTGGCTGAAGCCGGAGGAGCTGAGCGCCGAGATCGCGTTGCTGCGGTACTTGCCGTTGCTCAGCTGGAACCCGTTGCCGGTGGTCTGCGCGTAGCTGCGGAAGATCGTGGAGCCGCCGACCGAGATCACGCCGGGCGAGGTCGCCGGCGAGCCGATCGTGTTGTTGTCGCCCGCGTCGCCGCTGCTGGCCACGACCGTCACGCCGGCCCGGATGAGCTGCTCGTTGAACAGCGCGGTCGGGTCGTCGCCGGTGTCCGGGAACTGGTTGCTGCCGAAGGACTCGTTGATCACGTCGACGTGGTCGACGGTCACCGCGTAGTCCAGCGCCTCGAGGATCGAGGAGTTGAACGCGAACCCGCCGGCCGGGAAGACCTTGAGGCCGACCAGCGACGCGCCGGGCGCCATGCCCAGCACGCGGATGGTGCAGCCCGCGGGCAGCGGGTGCGCCGGGTTGACGTAGTCGGCCAGGTCGTAGGTGAGCCGGCCCTGGGCCGCGATCGAGCTCGCGTCGCCGAAGGCCTCCGCGCCGGAGGTCACCGCGCTGGGGCCCTCACCGGAGAAGTCCTGGTAGTCGACGAAGACGTGGGACCCGTCCGGCCGGATGAAGTCGGCGTTGTTCGGGTCGATGCCGTCGGCCAGCCAGGCGACCTTCACACCCTTGCCGGTCGCGATCCGCTGCGCCTCGACGGTGTGCGTCGTCTGCAGGGCCTCGGGCTCCAGCAGCGGCTTGGACGGGTCGCTCGGGCAGACCAGGTCCGAGACCGGGCCGGGCGCCGCCTTCGACGGCCTCCGGTCCTCGCGGGCCGGGGCCTTGACCAGCCGGTCCGGCAGCACCGCGGCGACGGCCGGGTCGGCGGCCAGCGCGGCCGCCTCCGAGGCCGGCACGGCGGTGGCGAACGCGTTCGTCACGTGCAGCTGGCGGAAGTCCTTGCCGCCGTGGCTGCGGGCCCGCGCGACGAGCGGGGCCTGCTCACGGTCGGTCGTCACCACGCGGCTGCCGGCGTTGGCCGGGAGCTCGCTGTGCTGGTTCTTCAGCAGCACGATGACGTGCTGCGTCGGACCGGACGCGGACGGCGCGGGAGCGGCGGTCGCCACCCCGGCCAGTCCGAGAACGCTTGTGGATACGGCGATCGCGCACACCAGTGCACGGCGGAGACCAGCTCGGGACACTCATCCCCCAGGCGGAACGGCAGTGGTCGGCCGGAAGAGGCCGTTGGGCACCGTACGACCGGAAAAGGACGACTGATACGGGCAGATTGCAAAGGATGCCTATAGAGGCTTTTTACCTTCGCGTCAGAATCGATTCACGCCGTTCCTGGTCCGGCGCAGAGAGTGACAAGTATCTGGGCGCACCCGTGCCGCCTCTTCTTCCCGACGGCCCGGCCCGGAGGTGACCGATGACGGCAACCCTGACCCGCACCAGCGTGCGCCCCCAGGCAGCCACCCTGCCGCCGCGGTCGGAGTGGCGGCGGCTGCAGCACCTGGCGTCGGCCGCGGCCGCGATGGCGGTCCCCCGCGGCCCGGCCGTGGCGCTGCCGCCGTTCGGGACGGCGGCCGCCGCCCGGGCCTGGCTCGACGCGCACCTGCCGGCCCTGCTGGCCGTGCCCGACCCGGCCTTCGCCCGGCGGCTGGCGCCGGTCCTGGCCGACTACCTGGAGGCGACCGGCCGGCACCACGAGGCGGCCGAGCTGTCCGCCCGCGCGCTGGTCGACGGGGACCGCCCGGCCGAGCGGATCCGGCTGGCCCGGGCCCTGACCCGGATCGGCTGGCACGAGCAGGCGGTCGAGCACTACCGGGCCGCGTCCCTGGACGACCCGGAGGCGCTGACCGACCTGGGCCTGGCCCTGTTCCGGCTCCGGCGCTACGGGGAGGCCCGGCCGGTCTTCGAGCGGGTGCTGGCCCTGAGCCGGGCCCTCGGCGACCGGGTCGCCGAGGGCGCCGCGCTGGTCGGCATCGGCACCTGCCACCAGCGCGAGGGCCACCACCTGCAGGCCCTGGCCTGGCACACCGAGGCCTACTGGGTCTGCGCCCGGGCCGGCTGCGAGCCCGGCCGCCGCGACGCCGACCGCGGCATGGCCGCGGCGCTGGCTGGTCTAGACCGGCGCCGATAGGATCGGTGCCTCCAGACCTCGGGAGGCACTCGTGGGCAAGGCTGAGTCGATCGTCGCCGGGCTCGGGGGCGCCGCCAACATCGTGGAGATCGAGCCGTGCGCGACCCGGCTGCGCACCGAGGTCCGGGACCCGTCGCGGGTGGACCAGGCCGCTCTCAAGGCCGCCGGCGCGTACGGCGTGCTGGCCTCGGGTCGGGTCGTGCAGGTCGTCGTCGGCCCGGAGGCCGACACCCTGGCCTCCGACATCGAGGACCTGCTGGAGTGATCGTCTCGGCTCCGGTGGCCGGGCAGGTCTCGCCGCTGTCGGCGGTCCCCGACCCTGTCTTCGCCGAGGAGAAGGTGGGTCCCGGCCTCGCGATCGTCCCCGTGCTGGCGGCGGGCGTGGCCGTGTCGCCTGTGGACGGCCGGGTGTCGACGCTGCACCCGCACGCGTTCGTCGTCGTGGCCGGCGACCGCGGCGTGCTCGTCCACCTCGGCATCGACACCGTCAAGCTCGACGGCGCCGGCTTCGAGCTGCTGGTCGAAGCCGGCGCCACCGTCGCGTGTGGACAGCCGATGGTCCGCTGGGACCCGGCCGCGGTTCAGGCCGGCGGGCTCTCCCCGATCTGCCCGGTGGTGGCGCTGGACGCGACCGCGGCCGAGCTGTCCGACCTGGCCGCGGGCTCCGTGTCGCCGGGCGACCCGCTCTTCTCCTGGGGCTGATCGTCGGGCTCCCGCCCCGGCGTCATCAGGTTGAACCGCCGGATCAGGTAGCGGAACAGCGTGTAGTAGACGACCGCGTACACGGCCCCGATGGGCAGGATCAGCAGCGGGTTGTGGGTGTTGGCCTTGCCGAAGTTGAGCAGGTAGTCGATCAGCCCGGCCGAGAAGCCGAACCCGATCTTGATGTTGAGCAGCGCCGCGATCGACATCGAGACGCCGGTCAGCAGCGCGTGCACGGCGAACAGCGCCGGCGCCACGAACAGGAACGAGAACTCGATCGGCTCGGTCACGCCGGTCACCAGCGAGGTGACGGCGGCCGCGGCCATGATGCCGCCGATGACCTTGCGCCGCTCCGGTCGGGCCTCGTGCCACATGGCCAGCGCCGCCGCCGGCAGCCCGAACATCATCACCGGGAAGAACCCGGCCATGAACGTGCCGGTGCCGTCCTTGCCGGCGAAGTAGCAGGTGAGGTCGCCGTGCTGGACCTGGCCGGCGGCG
>DATINN010000034.1:0-3215 GCA_035474175.1 Mycobacteriales bacterium
GCCCGGTCAGGAGCGGCACCGACCCGATCGCCTCCCGTACGGCGGCGGCAGCCTCGGGCCGCCCGACCGCGACGACCTCGGGCCGGAAGTCGGCCACCTGCGCGGCCAGCGCCTGCGGATCCCGGCCGCCGGCGGCCAGCCCGACGACCCGGAACCGGTCCGGGTTGCGCCGGATGACGTCCAGCGCCTGCGTGCCGATCGACCCGGTCGACCCCAGCACCACCACCGACCGGACCATCAGCGACTCCTCGTTGCCTCGACCCCGACCCTAACCGCCGACCGGCCACTCCTCGACGCTCAGGCCCGGCATCGGGAAGTCCTTCACGTTCGCCGTCGCCAGCCGGCCACCGACCGAGTAGGCAGCCGCGGCGATCAGGCAGTCGGCCTGGTGCAGGGTGGCTCCCCGGGCCGCGAACTCCCGGCGCCAGCGGCCGGCCCGCTCGGCCTCCGCCCGCCGGATCGGCAGGATCCGCAGGCCGGCGAGCAACAGGTCGACCGCGTCCTGCTCCTCCGGACGCAACCCGCGGACGATCTCCTCCACGTTGATCGCAGTCGTCACCAGGATCTCGCGGCCGTCCGCCAGGTCCTCCAGCCGATCTGCCGCCGGCCGACCCCGCAACGCGTCGATGAGGACGGTCGTGTCCAGGACCAGGACCATCCGTCAGCCTGCCCGGCGGTCGTCGGAGCGCTGCCGCCGGACCCACTCGGCCGGGTCGTCGTCCCACTCATGACCGCCGTCGTCGATCGACCCGAACGACGCGCGCAGGGCCGATCGCCGCCGGTCCTCGTCCAGGGCGAACCGGACGGCCCGGCTGATGTACGCGCTGCGCTGACGCTGGCCGACCGCCGAGTCGAGCTCGGCCACGAGCTCGTCGTCGATGTTGATGTGCAGCCGCATGGCCACACGTTAGCCCACCGAAGTGGGCTGTGTCAGCTCCGGTCCGACACGCCGATCGGGGTTTCTACGGGGTTCTACGGTGATCGCTAGACGGGCTAATACAGTCCGATCGCATGGATCCCGTGCGGAACCCGTACGCGCCCGGTGCCGGACAGCGACCGCCCGAGCTGGCGGGGCGGGACCGGGAGCTGGGCCGCTTCGACGTGGTGCTGGAGCGGGTCGCCCGAGGCCGCCCGGAGCGCAGCCTGGTGCTGACCGGGCTGCGTGGCGTGGGCAAGACCGTGCTGCTCAACGCGCTGCGGTCGCAGGCCATCGGGCGGCTGTGGGGCACCGGCAAGATCGAGGCCCGGCCGGACCAGTCGATCCGGCGGCCGGTCGCGGCCGCGCTGCACATGGCGCTGCGGGAGATCGCCGGCCGGCACCGCGACCCGGAGCGGGTGGACGCGGTGCTCGGCGTGCTCAAGGCGTTCTCGCTGCGGGAGCCGGACCAGCCGGGCCGGGCCCGCACGGCCAAGACCGGCCCGCGCTGGCAGCCCGGCATCGACGTGCCGGCCGCGATGGGCCGGGCCGACACCGGCGACCTGGAGATCGACCTGGTCGAGCTGTTCGCCGACGCCGCCTCGATCGCCACCGACCTGGGCGTCGGGATCGCGCTGTTCATCGACGAGATGCAGGACGTGCCGGCCCCGGACGTCTCGGCGCTCTGCGCCGCCTGCCACGAGCTGTCCCAGACCGGCGCGCCGCTGATCGTCGTCGGCGCCGGCCTGCCACACCTGCCGTCCGTGCTCTCGGCCTCCAAGTCGTACTCGGAGCGGCTGTTCCACTACCTGCGCATCGACCGGCTGGAGCGGGAGGCGGCCGACCTGGCGCTGATCGCGCCGGCCGCCCGGGAGGACGTCGAGTTCACCCCCGAGGCCCTGGACGCGCTCTACGCGGTCTCCGGCGGCTACCCCTACTTCGTCCAGGCGTACGGGAAGGTGACCTGGGACGCGGCCCCGGCGTCGCCGATCACCCCGGAGGACGTCAAGGTCGCGGCCCCGGACGCGGACGCGGAGCTGGCGGTCGGCTTCTTCGGCAGCCGGTACGAGCGGGCGACCCCGGCCGAGCGCGACTACATGCGGGCGATGGCCGCCCTCGGGGACGGCCCGGTCGCGACGGCCGAGGTCGCCGACTCCCTCGGCCGCAAGCCGTCCTCGCTGAGCCCGGCCCGCGACTCCCTGCTCAAGAAGGGCCTGGTCTACTCGGCCGAGCGCGGCCTGGTCGCCTTCACCGTCCCCCACTTCGGCCAGTTCCTGCGCACCCAGCACGCCTGATCCGTTGCGATTTCTGCGACTGTTGCGGATACTTCGATTGGAGGTGGGTCATGGTCGGTCGAACTGGAAGCGAGGCGCAGGTCGCCGACGCGGCGGCGACGCGCATCCAGCACTACCTCGCCCTCCACACGGACGAGCCCACCGTCAGCCTGCGGGTGGACGGAGTCGGCGAGACGCTGACCGTGCCGCGGGCGGCGGTCACGGCGCTTACTCAAGTGCTGGTCTACATGGCAGCCGGCCAGGACGTCTCGGTGTTGCCCACCACCGCCGAGCTGACCACCCAGCAGGCCGCCGACCTGCTCAAGGTGTCCCGGCCCTACCTGATCGGGCTGCTGGAATCCGGTGAGATCGACTTCCGGAAGGTCGGTTCGCACCGGCGTGTGCCGATGCAGTCGCTGCTGAGCTACCGGCGCCGGGACGACGCCCGGCGACGTGAGGCCGCGGACATCCTGTCCGCGGAGACCCGGGAGCTGGGGCTGCACTAGGGAACCGTGGTCGTCCTCTACGACGCGAGCGTGCTCTACCCGTCGACGCTCCGCGACCTGCTCATCAGGTTGGCACAGTCGGGACTCGTCACGGCGAAGTGGACTGACCGAATTCTCGACGAGGTGTTCGATTCGCTCGCACGAGACCGGCCGGACCTCGACCCGGTCAGGCTGCTGCGGACCAGGACCCTGATGGTCCGAGCGGTACGTGATTGCCTGGTGCAGAAGAACAACAAGGACGAGGAGATCGACACCACCACCGGCGCCATCACGGCCGCGACGGTGAGCGGCTTCACCATCGGCATGTGAGCTAGTCGAGCGCGCCGAGGATCTTCTCCGCCGCCTGGTCGGGGGTCATCTCGCCGGCCAGCACGGCGGCCTCGGCGTCCTGCACGACCGGCCGGACCGACGCCGTCTCCAGCCGGCCGAGCAGCCGGTCCCGGACCATGGCCCGGGTCCAGTCGACCAGCTGGCGCTGCCGCTTGGCCGTGAGCGCGCCGCGGGAGTCCATCCACTCCC
>DATINN010000035.1:0-4110 GCA_035474175.1 Mycobacteriales bacterium
CGGTGGACGACCTCGGCCACGGCCGCATCCACCGAGGCGGCGTCGGAGACGTCGCAGCGGATCCCGGTCAGCGGCTCCGGCACGCCGTCCGGGGCGATGTCCAGCGCGGCCACCCGGGCACCGCGCTCGGCCAGCAGCAGCGCGGTGGCCAGCCCGATGCCGGACGCCCCGCCCGTCACCACCGCGACCGCCGCGTCGAAGTCCCCCATGCCGCCTCCTGGCTCGACCGCAGGTGATCCGTCGTCGGCCGAGCCTGGCACGGTCGCACCTGAGCTGTAAAGGTCCCACCTCTCTCGGCGGCCGGGGCGTCATTGACAGACCGGGGCGCTGCTCGTAACGTCCGCGCCCGGTAGTCATAGGATGAATCGGAGTTCCGCTGATGCCCCGAGTCGTCTCGGTCGAGGTCCTGGACATCCGGTTCCCCACGTCCGCCACCGGTGAGGGCTCGGACGCGATGAACCCCGACGGGGACTACTCGGCCGCATACGTGGTGCTGCACACCGACGAGCCGGACCTGACCGGGCACGGCCTGACCTTCACCATCGGCCGCGGCACCGACCTGTGCGTGCGCGCGGCCCAGCAGCTCGGCCGCCAGCTGGTCGGCCGGGACGTCGACGGGCTGTGCACCGGCGGGATGGCCGCCGTCTACCGGGACATCACCGCGGACAGCCAGTATCGCTGGCTCGGACCGGAGAAGGGCGTGGTCCAGCTGGCCGCCGCGGCCGTCCTCAACGCCGGCTGGGACCTGGTGGCCAAGCGCGCCGGCAAGCCGCTGTGGCGCTACCTGTGCGACCTGAGCCCGCAGGAGCTGGTCGACCTGTGCGACTTCCGCTACCTGACCGACGTGATCACCCCGGCCGAGGCCGTGGACATGCTGACCGCGCTGGCACCGACCCGGCAGCAGCGGATCGACGAGCTGGCCGGCTCGGGCTACCCGGCGTACAACACCAGCCCGGGCTGGCTCGGGTACGACGACGCGACGCTGCGCCGGCTGCTGCGCGAGGCGGTCGCCGACGGCTGGACCCACGTGAAGCTCAAGGTCGGCGCCGACCTGGCCGACGACGTACGGCGGCTGGCCATCGCCCGGGAGGAGCTGGGCCCGGACCGGACGCTGATGATCGACGCCAACCAGGTCTGGGACGTCGGCCAGGCCGTGGCCTGGGTGGGCGAGCTGGCGCGGTTCCAGCCGCGCTGGATCGAGGAGCCGACCAGCCCGGACGACGTCGCCGGGCACGCGGCCATCCGCAAGGCGGTCGCCCCGGTCGGCGTGGCCACCGGCGAGCACGCCCACAACCGGGTGATGTTCAAGCAGTTCCTGCAGGCCCGCGCCATCGACTACTGCCAGGTCGACAGCTGCCGGGTGGCCAGCCTGGCCGAGGTCCTGCCGGTGCTGCTGATGGCGGCGAAGTTCGGCGTGCCGGTCTGCCCGCACGCCGGCGGCGTCGGCCTGTGCGAGTACGTCCAGCACCTCTCGATCGTCGACTACGTCTGCGTGTCCGGCGCCCTCGACGGCCGGGTCACCGAATACGTCGACACCCTGCACGAGCACTTCGTGCACCCGGTCGACGTCCGCGCCGGCCGCTACCGGCTGCCGACCGCACCGGGCTACAGCATCGAGATGCGGCCGGAGTCGCTGGCCCGCTACCGCTACCCGGACGGTGCGGCATGGGACTGAGCGACGACGCGGTCGAGCGGATCAAGCAGATGCTCATCGACGGCGAGCTGCAGCCGGGCCAGCGCCTGCCGGTGGAGAAGGACCTGGCCGCCCGGCTCGGGGTGTCCCGCAACTCGCTGCGCGAGGCGGTCCGCGCGCTGACCACGATCCGGGTGCTGCAGACCCGCCAGGGCGACGGCACGTACGTCACCAGCCTGAGCCCGGAGCTGCTGCTGGACACGATGAGCTTCGTGGTCGACCTGCACCAGGACACGACCGTGCTGCAGTTCTTCGAGGTCCGCCGGCTGCTGGAACCGGAGGCGGCGGCGATGGCCGCCGGCTCCATCACCGACGCGGGCCTGGCCCAGCTGGACGAGCTGCTGACCGAGGCGGAGCAGATCGCCGCGGGCGAGCTCGTCGACCACGAGAAGCTGGTCGACAACGACCAGGCGTTCCACGGGCTGATCAACCGCTCCTGCGGCAACCCCGTGCTCGCCACCGTGATCGACGGGATGTCCGGAGCGACGGTCCGCGCCCGGGTCTGGCGGGGGATCACCGAGGAGAACGCGGCCCGGCGCACGGTCGCCGAGCACCGCGTCATCTACACCGCGCTGGCCAACCGGGACGCCATGCGGGCCCGGTTGTACGCGGCCGTGCACATCGCCGGAGTCGAGGACTGGCTCCGGGGCGTCCTGTGAGCCGTTCCGAGAGAGGGAGTGTCGACGTGAGGCGATCCAGAACGTGCTGACCCTGGGCGGCGTACCGGCGCAGTGGATCGGCGCCCTCAACGGCGGGATCATCCTCGTCGCCCTGATGATCTCCCGGATCACCAGCGGCCAGGCCCAGGACTGACCGCCGGGGTCACGACTGGCGGGCGAGGAGCAGCCGGGCCCAGGCGTCGGCGAGCCAGCCGGCGAACCGGTCCGGGCTCCACCCGCGCCGCCCGACGAGCAGGTCCCAGTATTCGGCCGCGTTCATGCTCCACACGATGTCGGCCACCTGCCCGTCGGTCAGGTCGGCCCGCAGCTCCCCGGTGGCGCGCAGGTCGGCGGCGAAGTCGCGCATGTTGCGGGCCCGCCGCTCGCTGATCTCCGTCCACAGCCGCTGGCAGTCCGGGTCGGTCACCGCCGCGTCGCGCAGGGCCAGGAAGACGGCGGCGAGCCGCTCGTTGATGGCCGTGACCGCCCGGGCGTAGATCCGCAGCTTCTCGGTCGCGGTGGGCGCGGCGGCGATCCGGGCGACGTACTCCCGCTGCCGGGCCGGCACGGCCACGTCCGCGCCGGACAGCGCGGTCTCGACCAGCTCGCGCAGGAGCGCGGGCTTGCGGCCGACGGAGGCGTAGATCGTGTCCACGGCCACGCCGGCCCGGGCGGCGATCTCGGCCACGGTGGCCGGGCCGTAGCCCTTGGCCACGAAGACCTCGCGGGCCGCGCCGAGCACCGCCCGCCGGGTCGCGGCGGCCTGCTCGGCCCGGCGCGGCGAGTGGTAGCGCCGCGCGCCCTTGACGTCCTCCGGCACCGGCCCTACCTTTCCCTCATTGATCCGAATCAGGTTCGGACCAACTATAGCGGGAGGACCCATGTACGCCTACATCCAGGACGTCCCCATCGACGAGCACCTCTACCGGCAGATCGTCGACCGGCTCGGGCCGGAGCCGCTGGCCGGCAGCCTGCTGCACCTGTGCGTGCGCCGGCCCGACGGCGGGCTGCGCTACATCGACGTGTGGGAGTCGGAGGAGGCCTGCGCCCGGGCCTTCGACGAGCGCGTCCACCCGGCCGTCGACGCGGCGTTCGGCGGCAACCGGCCGGCGACCGAGCCGACCGTCGAGCACCTCGAGGTCCTGCACGCCACCGGCGCCCTGCTCGCCCCGGTCCCGAGCTGAGCCACGCCCGCCGCACCTCGACCGGGGCGGCGGTGCCGGGCGCAGTAGTGCTCATGGCTTCACGGCAGGTTCCGGTACCGCTCGCCGCCGTCGCGGACCACCGGTGATGCGCACCGCGCCGAACGGGACCGGCCGCAGAGTGCCGCTGGCGGCAGCCGAAAGCGCGACCGGTCCGGCCGCGGACGAGCTGGACGCGCCCGGCGGCGGCGGGGCCGGCACGGTGGAGGTGGACACGATCTCCGCAGGGTCCAAGCCGGAAGCGGGCCAAGAATCGCAACCTCGCAAACATACGGGCCGAACCCGAGCTCGACCCGGTCACCTGCGGCAGCGACCAGATCGCCCGCGGCGTCGTGCCGGCCCGCGCGACGCCGGCCGGCGCGTCCCGACGACATCGCGGTCGTCGGCCGGGGCTGGGCTCGGATGGTCGGTGGTCACCCTCGCCGGTCGACCGGCGGTTCAGGGTTGCTGGGCCCCGTGGGCTCCGACGTACAGGCTGTAGAGGGACGAGGTGGCGGTCATGAAGAGGCGGTTCTTCTTCCTCCCGCCGAAGCAGAGGTTGGCGCAGCCCTCCGGC
>DATINN010000036.1:0-20401 GCA_035474175.1 Mycobacteriales bacterium
GCTACGACCTCTACCCGTACGCGGTGGTGGCGGCCGGCGGGGTGCCGGTCTACGTGCCGACGGAGTTCCCGGACTTCCGGCTCGACCTCGACCGGCTCGCCGCCGCGGTGACCGACCGGACCCGGGTGATCGTCGTCAACACGCCGACCAACCCGACGGGCCAGCAGCTGACCGCGGAGGAGATCCGGGTGCTGGGCGAGCTGGCCGCCCGGCACGACGCGTACCTGATCTCCGACGAGGTCTACGAGCACCTGGTCTACGACGGCGGGAGGCACCTGCCGGTGGCGTCCGACCCGGTGGCGCGGGAGCGGACGATCACGGTCTCCTCGGTGTCCAAGACGTTCAGCGCGACGGGCTGGCGGATCGGCTGGGCGGTGGCGCCGCCGGCGCTGTCGGCGGCGGTCCGCTCGGCCCACCAGTTCGTCACGTTCAACGCGACCACGCCGCTGCAGCGGGCGACCGCGGTGATGCTGGACGTGGCCGCCGGCAGCGACTACTACCCGACGCTGCTGGCCGAGTACACCGAGCGGCGGGACATCCTGCTCGACGCGCTCGGTTCGCTCGACCTGGAGGTCGGGCGGCCGCGGGGGACGTACTTCGTGATGACCCGGTGCGCCGGGGACGACACGGACTACGTGCGGGCGCTCATCGCCGAGCACGGGGTGGCGGCGATCCCGGCGTCGGCCTTCTACTACGACGGCCGCACGGGACCGGGCCGGGGACTGGTCCGGTTCGCGTTCTGCAAGCGGGCCGACACGATGCGTTCGGCCGCCGACCGCTTGCGTGGACGCCTAAAGTAATCTTTGCACTGCCGGGAACGGGGAGGTCGTGCCGCGCGTTGCTCGGTACGACGGGGCCGGTTCCCGCAGCCCGTCCGATGCGTACGAGGAGTGAATGTGCAGAGCAACAATCCCGTGCTCGGTCGCGGGTTCGGGCAGGGCCAGCAGCACGCGAGCTGGAACACGGCCCCTGCTCCGTCGGCCGGTGACCTCCAGGACATGTACAACCGCCCGGCGTACACGCCGCAGGCGCGGTTCATGACCCTGGACGACGTGGTGCTGCGCACCGCGGCCACGCTCGGCATGGTCGTCGTCGTCGGTGCGATCGCGTGGATCTTCAAGCTCGACAGCCTGGCGCTGGTCGGGGCGCTGGTCGGGTTCGTGCTGGCGCTGGTGATCAGCTTCAAGCAGAGCACCAACCCGGCCCTGATCCTGTCGTACGCGGCGGCCGAGGGGCTGTTCCTGGGCGGCATCAGCCGGGTGTTCAACAACGCCTACGGCGGCGGCATCGTCATCCAGGCCGTGGTCGGCACCGCCGGTGTGTTCGCCGGGATGCTGGTCGTCTACAAGACCGGCGCGATCCGGGTGACGCCGAAGTTCACCCGCTGGCTGCTCGGTGCGCTGATCGGCGTCGTCGCGCTGTCGCTGGTCAACCTGGTCGCGTCCCTGTTCACGCCGGGTGGTCTGGGGCTGCGCAGCGCGGAGAACCCGGCGCTGGCGATCGGGTTCAGCCTGCTGTGCATCGGCATCGCCGCGTTCACGTTCCTGCTCGACTTCGACATGATCGACAAGGGCATCCGCCAGGGCGCGCCCGAGCGCTTCGCCTGGTACGCGGCCTTCGGGCTGACCGTGACCCTGGTCTGGCTCTACCTGGAGATCCTCCGGCTGCTGAGCTACTTCCGAGACTGACGCAACCCGCACCCCGCGGACCCCGCCCCTGACCCGGCGGGGTCCGCGTTCGTGTGTACTGGGCCGATGGACCCGACCCTGCTGTCCCGGCTGCGCCGGTGGACCGCCGACGGCTGGGCCGTGCCCGCGGCCGGCGGCGGGACCCGCGCCGACGCGGCCGCGGCGGCCGTGCAGCGGCTGGCCGACCTGGGCGCGGACGCCGAGGGGCGGCCGCGCCGGCCCGTGCCCCGGCTGGGCGACACGGTGCTGGCCGACCAGCTCGCCGTCATGCTCGACGACGTGGTCCGCACCGGCGACCCGGAGGCGCTGCGCGCCGCGGAGGCCGAGGTCGCGGCCCTCCGCGCCGCCCTCGGCTACTGAGCTTCCTGCTCCGCGCCGGATCGCGTGACCCGCGCCGGGGCGCCCCGATGCTGCGCCGGGCGTGCCCGGTCACGGAGACCGGCGCAGTCGTTGGTTCAGCTCAGGCGTTCCAGGACCATGGCCATGCCCTGGCCGCCGCCGACGCACATGGTCTCCAGGCCCAGCGTCTTGTCGTGCCACTGCAGCGAGTTGATCAGCGTGGTGGCGATCCGGGCGCCGGTCATGCCGAACGGGTGGCCGACCGCGATGGCGCCGCCGTTGACGTTGAGCCGGTCCAGCTCGATCCCGAGGTCCTGGTACGACGGGATGACCTGGGCCGCGAAGGCCTCGTTGATCTCGACCAGGTCGATGTCGCCGATGCCCATCCCCGCCAGCGCCAGCGCCTTCTTCGACGACTCGACCGGCCCGAGACCCATGATCTCCGGGGACAGCGCGGACACGCCGGTGGACACGATCCGGGCCAGCGGGGTGATCCCCAGCTCCCGGGCCCGCACGTCGGACATGACCACGACCGCGGCCGCGCCGTCGTTGAGCGGGCAGCAGTTGCCGGCGGTGACCCGGCCGTCCGGCCGGAACACCGGCTTGAGCCCGGCCACGCCCTCCAGCGTCACGCCGGCCCGGGGCCCGTCGTCCTTGCTGATCACGGTGCCGTCGGGCGCGGTGACGGGGATGATCTCGCGCTCCCAGAAGCCGTCCGCGATCGCCTTCTCGGCCAGGTTCTGCGAGCGGACCCCGAAGGCGTCCATCTCCTCCCGGCTGATGCCCTTGACCTGGGCCAGGTTTTCCGCGGTCTGCCCCATGGCCAGGTAGATGTCCGGGACCTGGCCGTCCTGGCGCGGGTCGTGCCACTCGACGCCGCCCTGGGCCGCGGTCTCCGAGCGCTCGCCGGCCGGCCGGAAGACCTCGTTGGTGGTGCCGGGCCAGGAGTCGGAGTTGCCCTTCGCGTAGCGGCTGACGGTCTCGACGCCGGCGGCGACGAACGCGTGTCCCTCGCCGGCCTTGATCGCGTGGAACGCCATCCGGATCGTCTGCAGCGACGAGGCGCAGTAGCGGGTGACCGTCGTGCCGGGCAGCTCGTCGTGCCCGAGCAGCACCGCGACGACCCGGGCCAGGTTGAAGCCCTGCTCGCCGCCGGGCAGCCCGCAGCCGACCATCAGGTCGTCCAGTGTGGACGGATCCAGCGCCGGCACCTTGTCCAGCGCGGCCTTGACGATCGTGGCCGCGAGGTCGTCCGGGCGGAACCCGGTCATGGTCCCCTTGGCGGCGCGGCCGATCGGGGAACGGGCGGTGGCGACGATGACGGCCTCGGGCACGGCGGACTCCCTCGTCTGGCGGCCTGCTGCTGGATTGTTACTGGAGAGTAGCGCGTTCGGTGGCGGCGTCGTCGACGACCGGGAGCAGCGCCTCGGCGATGAGCCGGTAGCCGTCGGCGCTGGGGTGGAAGCCGTCCTCGCAGTACGCCGCGCGGTCGGCGCGGAAGACCGGGCCGACCAGCTCGGCCAGGTCGACCGGCACCCCGCCGGCGGCCCGGGTGGCCTCGGCCGAGGCGGCGGCGACCCGGCGGCCGCGCCAGGCCACCACGCTGCGCAGCGGCTGGGCGAAGACCCGGCTGGCGCCGAGGTCGGGGCAGGTGCCGACGACGACCGCGGCGCCACCGCCGAGCAGCCGCCGGACGGCGTCGCCGAGGTTGTCCTTGACCGCCTGCAGCGCGGTGCCGGAGGTGGCGTCGGTCGTGCCGACCAGCAGCACGGCCACGTCCGGGCGGCCCAGCAGCGCGCGGGAGACCTGCGGGCCGAGGTCGCCGGTGCCGGAGCCGGCGATGGCGGCGCCGGCCAGCCGGACGCGGCGGTCGGGGCCGGCCAGGCGGCGGGCCAGCACGCCACCGACGGTGTCCTCGGTGCGGGTCACGCCGACCCCGGCGCCGGTCGAGTCGCCCAGCACGACCAGCCGCAGCCGCTCGGCCCCGGGATCGCCGAAGTCGCCCTCGACCGCGGGAGCCGTGCCGGCCGCCGCGTAACGCCGGCGGGCGGCGGCCCAGACCTCGGCGGCGAGCACGCCGGCACCCGCGCCGGCCGCCGCGACCACGCCCCCGAGGGCTCCGCGGGTCAACCGGTTCGGGTCCACGCGACCAGATTACGTGCTCGCGCGCCGTCCGCCTCCCCAAGAAGTCGGCCTCGATAGTCTCCGGCGGGAATGCGGGGAGACACTCGCCCGTTCCTCTGGCCAGATACTTGAACAAACAAGTATCTTTGCGCGGTCGTCACAGGGACGACCCAAGACCCGGAGGAACCCATGTCCGCACCGACCACCGTTGACCTCACCGGCACCTGGGACATCGACCCCGCGCACACCCGCCTCGGCTTCGCCGCCCGGCACGCGATGGTCGCCACGGTCCGCGGTGGGTTCGACGTCTTCTCCGGCACCATCGTGATCGACCACAAGAACCCGTCGGCCTCCTCCGCCGAGGTCGAGATCGACGCGGCCAGCATCAGCACCGGCAACGACCAGCGCGACGGTCACCTCAAGAGCGCCGACTTCCTCGACGTCGAGCAGTTCCCGACGATCACCTTCCGCAGCACCTCCGCCGAGGAGATCGACTCCGAGACGTACAAGCTGGTCGGCGACCTGACGATCAAGGGTCAGTCCCACCCGGTCACGCTGGAGCTGGACTACCAGGGCACCGGCGGCGACCCGTTCGGCAACACCCGCGCCGGGTTCGAGGGCAAGACCACGATCAACCGCAAGGACTGGGGCCTGAGCTGGAACGTCGCCATCGAGGGCGGCGGCATCCTGGTCGGCGAGAAGGTCAAGCTGGAGCTCGACGTCTCCGCGATCAAGCGCGCCGCCCCCGCCGCGGAGTAGTCCCCTGTAGTACGCAGGACCCGCCCACGATCCCGGTCGATCCCGACCGGGATCGCGGCCTGTCCGGGGCCGCTCGGGCCGGCTGCCGGGCCCGGGCCCCGGTCGGGCTGCCGGGCCCAGGCCGGTCAGGCCGACTGCCAGGCCCAGGCCCGGTCGGGCCGACTGCCAGGCCCAGGCCCGGTCGGGCCGACTGCCGGAGTCCGGGCCGGTCAGGCCGGGTGCCGGATCCTGGCCTGACCAGGCCCGTCAGGCTGACTGCCGGGCCCGGGCCAGCAGCAGGTCGCGCTCGCGCGCGTTGGCCGTCAGCGCCGCGGCCCGCTCGAACTCGGCCCGGGCCTCGGCCGGCCGGCCGAGCTTGACCAGCAGATCACCGCGGACGCTCGGCAGCAGGTGGTAGCCGCCCAGCCGCCCGGCCAGGGCGTCGACCAGCTCCAGGGCGGCGGCCGGTCCGTCGGCCATGGAGACGGCGACGGCCCGGTTGAGCTCGACCACCGGCGACGGCGCCACCCGGGCCAGCACGGCGTAGAGCGCGGCGATCCGGGGCCAGTCGGTCTCCTCCGGCGTCCGGGCCCGGGCGTGCACGGCGGCGATCGCGGCCTGGACCGCGTACGGCTCGGCGCCGCCGCCGAGCCGCTCGGCCCGGGCCAGGCCGGCCAGCCCGCGGGAGATGAGCAGCCGGTCCCAGCGCCCGCGGTCCTGGTCGAACAGCGTGACGATGGCCCCGTCCGGGCCGGTGCGGGCCGGCAGCCGCGAGGCCTGCAGCTCCATCAGCGCGAGCAGGCCGTGCGCCTCGGGCTCGTCCGGCACGAGCGCGGCCAGGATCCGGCCCAGCCGCATGGCCTCCTCGCACAGCGCCGGCCGGAGCAGGTCGGCGCCCGCGGTGGCCGAGTAGCCCTCGTTGAAGACGAGGTAGACCACGGCCAGCACCGAGGCCAGCCGCGCGGCCAGCTCGTCCGCACCGGGCGGCTCGAAGCCGACCTCGGCCTCGGCCAGCGTGCGCTTGGCCCGGACGATGCGCTGGGCCATCGTCGGCGTGGGGACGAGGAACGCGCGGGCGATCTCGTCGGTGGTGAGCCCGGCCAGCATCTTCAGGGTCAGCGCGGCCTGGGCCTCGGGCCTGAGCACCGGGTGGCAGGCGGTGAACATCAGCCGCAGCACGTCGTCCGGGACCGGCTCGGGCAGCTCCAGCTCCCCGGTCTCCGGCAGCTCGCGGCCGAGCAGCTCGACCTTGCCGGCCAGCGTCGCCTCCCGGCGGATCGCGTCGACCGCGCGGCGCTTGGCCACGGTCGTCAGCCAGGCGCCGGGGCGGTCCGGGATCCCGGTCTCCGGCCACTGCTCGAGCGCCGCCACCAGCGCGTCCTGAGCCAGGTCCTCGGCCCGGCCGACGTCGCGGACGAGCCGGGCCAGGGCGGCGATGACGCGGGCCGCCTCCATCCGCCAGACCGCCTCGACCGCGCGGTGGGCGGCGTCGCTGGTCACCCCGGGGAGGTAACCGCACCGCCGCCCGCCCGCGCAACCGCCTACCGGCCGGGGTGCTGCTCGGCCACGGCCGCCCGCAGCCGGGTGTCGGCCTCGCGCTGCTCCGGCGTCTCGTTGTCGCCGAAGTCGCCGTCCTCGAACAGCGGCCGGATCTCCATCTCGGCCCCGTCCGCCATCGGGCTGCGCTTGACCCACTCGATGACCTCCTCCGTGGAGCTCACCTCGAGGATCATGTAACCGGCCACCAGCTCCTTGGTCTCGGCGAAGGGCCCGTCGAGGACCGTCGGCTCGCCGCCGGAGAACCGCACCCGGGCGCCGGCGGAGCTGGGCCTGAGCCCGCCGAACGCCAGCAGGATGCCGGCCGCGGCCAGCTCCTGGACGTAGGCGCCCATCGCCTCGAGCTCCTCGGTCGTCGGCAGCACCCCGGCCTCGGTGTCGGCCGTCGCCTTGCCCATCACCAGAAATCGCATCGTCATCCCTCTGCTCTCGTCCGTACGGGTCCGCGCGGTGCCCGCGCACCAGTGCGTCGGACGGCGGGACGCGGATTCGACAGCGCGGCCGGGCAGTCTGCCCGCCGGCGTGGTCAGGGCGTGGGGGCGGGGCGGGGGGCGCGCCGGCGGAGGAAGGCCCAGCGGCCCCGCGGGCCCAGCTCGCTGCCGTCGACGGCGCCGCCGCTGGCCTCGCTGCCGGGCCGGACCGCGGCCCGGGCCGCGGCCGAGGCGACCGGTGTCGCCCCGTCGGCCGAGACCGAGAACAGCCGGTGGTCGGTGACCGCGTCGGCCTCCTCCGGCCACAGCCCGAGCGCCGCGCACACCGACGGCAGCGTCACCGACGCCGCCCGCGCGTAGCCGGCCGCCGACGGGTGGAACCGGTCGGCGCTGAACATCTCCTTCGGGTTGGCCTCGAACTCCGGCCCGAGCACGCTGCCCAGCGACACCGTCCGGCCGCCGGCCTCGACCACGGCGATCGTCTGCGCGGCCGCCATCTGCCGGCTCCACACCCGGGCCACGAACCGCAGCGGCTGCGCCACCGGCTCGACCGTGCCGAGGTCGGGGCAGGTGCAGACGACGACCTGCGCCCCCTCGGCCCGCAGCCGGCGCACCGCCCGGCCCAGGTGCGCGACCGCCTCCGACGGCCGGGTCCGGGACGTCACGTCGTTGGCGCCGATCATCACCACGATGACGTCGGGCCGGTCGGGGCGCAGCTTCTCGGCCTGGGACAGCAGGTGCGGCGAGCGGGCGCCGACCACCGCCGCGGTCACCAGCCGGACCGGGCGCCCGGCGGCCTCGGCCAGCCCGGCCGCGAGCAGGGCGCCCGGCGTCTCGGCCGGCTCGTCCACGCCCAGCCCGGCCGCGCTGGAGTCGCCGAGCAGGCCCAGCGTGAGCGGCGCGCCGTCGCCCGTCCCGTACAGGCCGTCGGGGATGGGCGGGGTCGAGGTGGGCGGGCCGACCCAGCGCCGGGCCAGCTTGGCCTCGCCCAGCAGCAGCCCCCAGCAGGCCGAGGCGACCAGGCCCAGCCCACCCCCGCCGTACGCGGCCGCGGCGGCGATCCGCCGCGCCCGGGACCTGCGGCTCACCGGGCCGCCCCGGTCCGCGGCCGGTCACGCTCCGGGGCGGGTCGCGGGGTCCGCGGTCCGGACGCCGCCGCGCCCGACCTCCGGCTCACTGCTCCCGTCCGTGCAGCAGCGCGCGGACCGCGGCCCGGGCCCCGCGGCGCAGCTCCGGTCCGTGCGCGAAGGCGGCGACCTCGAAGTCGAGGTCGGCCAGCCCGTCGGCCGAGCTGCGGTTGCGGTCCGGGTCGGTGCAGAGGAACGCCGGCGCGTAACGCAGGCCGCGCAGGTTCATCACCGCGTCGCCGGTGATCAGCACCCCGCTGTCCTCGTGCAGCAGCGCGGTGTGACCGGGGGAGTGGCCGGGGGTGTGCACGGCCCGCAGGCCGCCGGGCAGCAGCGAGGCGTGCTGGAACTCCGTCGTCACGCTGACCTTGGCGAACGTGCGGGTCCGGCCGCGCCGGGTGCGGGGGCTGCGGCCGTCGCGCAGGTAGACCGCCTCGCGCTCGTGCGCCAGCACGTCGGCACCGCCGGTCAGCCGGACCAGCTCGGCCAGGCCGCCGGTGTGGTCGGGATGGGCGTGGGTGATCACCACCCGGCGCACGTCCTCCGGACCGGCGCCGATCTCGCGCAGGCCCTCGATCAGCCGCCGCCGGGCCGAGCGGTATTTCAGCCCGGCGTCGACGACGGTGATCCCGCCGTCGGAGTCGGACACGGCGAAGGAGTTGACCATGTCGGCCGGGGCGGTCGGGATGCGCCACACCCCGTCCGCCAGCCTGATCGCCGCACTCGCCACCCGCCGAGGTTAGCCGAGGGCGCTCACCCGTCCAGGACCCCGGTGGGTGATCTCCGCGCTGGTGACACGACGGTGCTTCTGGCCCCCGGTGGTTCTGGCATCCTGACGTGATGGAGATGCAGTACGCCCAGTCGATGGTCGAGCTGATCGGCGGCACCCCGCTGGTCAAGCTGTCCGCCGTCACCGCCGGCCTCACCCCGCTGGTGCTCGCGAAGATCGAATACCTCAACCCCGGCGGGTCGGTGAAGGACCGGATCGCGCTGCGCATGGTCGAGGCCGCCGAGGAGGCCGGCGAGCTCAAGCCGGGCGGCACGATCGTCGAGCCGACCAGCGGCAACACCGGCGTCGGGCTGGCGATCGTGGCCCAGACCCGGGGCTACAAGTGCGTCTTCGTGTGCCCGGACAAGGTGTCCGTGGACAAGATCAACGTCCTCAAGGCGTACGGGGCGGAGGTCGTGGTGTGCCCGACGGCGCTGCCGCCGGAGCACCCCGACTCCTACTACAACACCTCCGACCGGCTGGTGCGCGAGATCGAGGGCGCCTGGAAGCCCAACCAGTATGCGAACCCGAACAACCCGCGGTCGCACTACGAGACGACCGGGCCGGAGATCTGGGAGCAGACCGCCGGCAGGATCACCCACTTCGTCAGCGGGCTCGGCACCGGCGGCACGATCAGCGGGGTCGGGCGCTACCTCAAGGAGGCCTCGGGCGGGCGGGTGCGGGTCATCGGCGCCGACCCCGAGGGCTCGGTCTACTCCGGCGGCACCGGCCGGCCGTACCTGGTCGAGGGGGTGGGCGAGGACTTCTGGCCCGACACGTACGACCGGGGGATCTGCGACGAGATCGAGGCGATCAGCGACGCCGACTCGTTCGAGATGACACGGCGGCTGGCCCGGGAGGAGGGGCTGCTGGTCGGCGGGTCGTGCGGGATGGCGGTCGCGGGGGCGCTGCGGGTGGCGGAGCGCGGGTCGGCCGAGGACGTGATCGTGGTGCTGCTGCCCGACGGCGGGCGCGGCTACCTGTCGAAGATCTTCAACGACGACTGGATGGCGGACTACGGGTTCCTGCGCACGTCCGGGCAGTCGACGGTCGGCGACGTGCTGCAGGAGAAGACCGGCGGGCTGCCGACGCTGGTGCACGTGCACCCGCAGGACACGGTGCGGGAGGCGATCGACATCCTGCGCGAATACCACGTGTCGCAGATGCCGGTCGTGCAGGCGGAGCCGCCGGTGATGATCGCCGAGGTCGTCGGGTCGGTGGTGGAGCGCGACCTGCTCGAGCTGCTGTTCACCGGACGGGCACGGCTGGCCGACCCGCTGGAGCCGCACATGTCGGCGCCGCTGCCGGTCGTCGGCGCGGGCGAGCCGGTCGACGCCGCGGTCTCGGCGCTGGAGAAGGCCGACGCGGCCGTCGTCCTCGCCGACGGCAAGCCGGCCGGCGTCCTCACCCGCCAGGACCTGCTCACCCACCTGTCCCGCTAGGTCGCCCGGCGGTGCAGCGCGGCGACCTCGTCCAGCAGCTCGGGGACGGGGCCGTCCACCGGCAGGCCGGGGGCGACCTGCTGGATGGGGAGGGGGCGGACCGGGGACGGGTACGCGCGCAGCTCGGACAGCTGGGCCGAGGACATCGCGTACACGATCCGGCCGAGGCCGACCCAGGCGTGCGCGGCCGCGCACATCGGGCAGTGCTCGTTGGAGGTGTAGACGGTCGCGGCCGCGCGCTCGTCGGCGGTCAGGTTGGCCGCCGCCCAGCGGGCCAGGTCGAACTCCGGGTGCCGGGTCGCGTCCGCGAGCGAGACCTCCCGGTTGCGGTCCTCGGCCAGCAGCCGGCCGTCCCCGCCCACCAGCACCGACCCGAACGGGAAGTCACCCGCCGCCACCGCCTCCCGCGCCAGCTCCACACACCGCCGCAACCACCCCAGCTCCACACCGTCCATGCCCGTCATCCTGCCGGGCCGCGTTCCCGGCCGGTCCGGGGCCGTGATCCGGGTGACCCGAGGGGTCCGGGCCGATAGGTTGTGAGGGGGGTCACAGGGAGGTGGCTGGTGGGGACGGTCGCGGGCTGGCTCGTGCGGAACGTGCAGGACAACGGCGACACCGTCGCCGTACGGCGGCTCAACCCGGACGGGTCCGGGCTGGAGGAGTGGACCTGGGCCGACGTCGGGGAGAAGTCGGCCCGGATCGCCGCGGCGTACCGGCGGCTCGGGCTGGAGCGCGGCGACCGGGTGCTGCTGTTCCTGCGCAACCGGCCCGAGTTCCACGTCGCCGACCTCGGTGCGGTGCTGGCCGGCGGCACCCCGCTGTCGATCTACAACTCCTCCTCGCCGGAGCAGGTGGCCCAGCTGGCCGGGCACAGCCGGTCCCGGATCGCGGTGGTCGAGGACATCGACCTCCTGGAGCGGCTGCTCAAGGTCCGCGACGAGCTGCCGGAGCTGCGCGCGGTGGTCGTCGTCGACGACCCCGGCGGGCTCGCGCCGGCCGACGTGCACCACCTCAGCGACCTGCTCGCCGACGACCCGCTCGACCTGGCCGAGGCCGCGGCCGCGGTCCGGCCCGAAGACCTGGTCACGGTCATCTACACCTCCGGCACCACCGGCCCGCCCAAGGGCGTGATGCTCACCCACGCCAACGTGCACGCCGCGGTCACCGCGTACACGGAGCTGGTCGGGCTCACCGAGGGCCGGCGCTCGGTGTCGTACCTGCCGATGGCGCACATCGCCGAGCGGATGGTCACCCACTACGGCTGGCTCTGGAACCGGTCCGAGGTCACCTGCTGCCCCGACCAGACGAAGCTGGCGGCGTACCTGGCCCAGGTCCGGCCGACGAACCTGTTCGGGCCGCCGCGGGTGTTCGAGAAGCTCAAGGCCGGGGTCCAGGCCGCCGTCGCGGCGGCCGGCCCGGAGAGGGCGGCCGGCTTCGAGCAGGCGCTGGCCGTCGGCCGGCAGGTCGCCGACCTGCGCGCGGCCGGCGCGGAGCTGCCCCCGGAGCTGGCCGCGGCCTGGGCGAGGATCGACCCGGCCGTCTTCGCGCCGATCCGGCAGCGGATGGGCCTGGACCAGCTGGACTACTGCTTCTCCGGCGCCGCTCCGCTGCCGGTCGACGTCATGCACTTCCTGCGCGCGATCGGCCTGCCGTTCTCCGAGATCTACGGCATGTCGGAGAACACCGGCGGCATGACCTGGGACCCGTGGCGGGTGAAGCCGGGCACGGTCGGCCGGCCGTACCCGGGGGTCGAGATCCGGCTCGGCGATGACGGCGAGGTGCTGGCCCGCGGCGGCATCATCTCGCCCGGCTACCTGGACGACCCCGAGCGCACCGCCGACACCTTCGACGCCGACGGCTGGCTGCACACCGGCGACATCGGCACGATCGACGACGAGGGCTATCTGTCCATTGTGGACCGCAAGAAGGAGCTGATCATCACCGCCGGCGGCAAGAACATCTCGCCGGCCAACCTGGAGGCGCTGCTGAAGTCGCTGCCGCTGGTCGGGCAGGCCTGCGTGGTCGGCGACGGCCGCCGCTACCTGGTCGCGCTGCTGGTGCTGGACCCGGAGGTGGCGCCGGCCTGGGCCGCCCGCGAGGGCATCACCGGCGACCTGGCCACCTCGCCCGTGGTCCGGGCCGAGCTGCAGCGCGGCGTGGACGAGGTCAACGCGCGGGTCTCCCAGGTCGAGGGGATCAAGCGGTTCGCCGTGCTGGCCGACGAGTGGGTGCCCGACTCGCCCCAGCTGACCGCGACGATGAAGCTCAAGCGCCGCGGGGTCCTCGGCGCGTACGCGGACGTCATCGAGTCGCTGTACGCGGACTGACCCGGTGCCGGAGGAGGGCGGCACCGACACGGCGACCGCCCCGCTCACCACGCCCAGCTGGCTCGGGCACGGGGACGCGCTGACCGGCACGTCGTTCCCGGCCATGCTGCGCCGGCTGCCGGCCCTGCTCGCCGGTGCCGCCCGCCTGGGCTGGCGGGCGTCGCCCCGGGACACCGTGCTGGCGATCGTGCTGACCGTCACCGGCGGGGTGTTCACCGCGGTGGGCGTGCTCGCCACCACGAACGTCGCGGCCGCCCTGCTCACCGCCGGCCCGAGCGCGGACCGGGTCCGCTCGGCGCTGCCCGCGCTGATCACGGTCGCGGCCGCGCTCAGCCTGCGCTCGGCGCTGAGCATCGCGGCCGGCTGGGCCCAGGCCCGGCTGGAGCCGCGGGTGCTGGCCGCCGCCGAGTTCCGGTTCGTCGAGCTCACCACCAGCGTCGAGGTGGCCGCGTTCGACGACCCGGGGTTCGCGGACGAGATGCAGCGGGCCAGCGAGCGCGGCACCCAGTCGGCCGGCGCCCTGGTCCGGGAGGGCGTGGACCTGCTGTCCGCGCTCGTCGGGGTGATCGCCGCGCTCGCGGCGCTGTTCGTGGTGCATCCGCTGCTGGTGCCGCTGATGGTGCTCGCCGTCGCGCCGGTCGGCTGGGCCTCGGTGCGCTCGGCCCGGATCCAGTACGCCAGCCTGTTCCGGCGGATCGCCCGGCGCCGCCGGCTCTGGGTGCTGGAGCGCCTCATGGCCGAGCGGGACACCGCGGCCGAGCTGCGCTCGTACGGGATGCGGGAGTTCCTGCTGGCGCAGCACCGCGGTGTGACGACCGCGGAGATCGGTGCCGACCTGGAGGTCGTCCGGGGCCAGACCGTCAGCCGGGCGCTCGGCGCGGCCCTGTCCGGGGTCGCCGGCGCGGGGGTGTGGACGGTGCTCGGGCTGCTGATCGCGACCGGGCGGGTGCCGCTGGCCGCGGCGGCGTCGGCCGTGGTCGCGCTGCAGACCGTACGGGGATCGCTGCAGCTGGCCGTGATGGCGATCAACATCCTGTACGAGGAGGCGCTTTACTTCGCCGACTACACCGACTTCACCACCCGGGCCACCGGGCGGCTGCCGGCCCCGGCGACCCGGCCGGCGCCCGGGCCGTTCGGCGAGCTGACGCTGGAGCGGGTGGTGCTGCGCTACCCGGGGTCGGCCCGCCCCGCGGTCGAGGACCTGAGCCTGACCCTGCGGGCCGGGGAGACCATCGCGCTGGTCGGTGAGAACGGCTCCGGCAAGACGTCGGTGGCCCGGCTGCTGGCGGTGCTGTGGTCGCCGGATGCGGGCGAGATCCGGTGGGACGGGGTGCCGGTCGGCGAGCTGCCCCGGGACGCGCTGCGCCGGCACATCGCCGTGGTCGGGCAGGACGTGCTGCAGTGGCCGTTCACGGCACGGGAGAACGTCCAGGTCGGCGATGTCGAGCGGGTCGACGCGGACGGCCGCCGGGCGGTCGCGGCGGCCGTCGCGACCGGCGCCGACGAGGTGATCCGCCGGCTCACGCGCGGCTACGAGACGCTGCTGGACCGGACCTTCGTCGGCGGCCAGGACCTCTCCGGCGGGGAGTGGCAGCGCCTGGCCGCGGCCCGGGCGACGTTCCGGGACGCGCCGCTGCTGATCTGCGACGAGCCGTCGGCGGCGCTGGACGCCCGGGCCGAGCACGCGCTGTTCCGGCAGCTGAACGCGCGGGCCGGGCAGCTGACCACCGTCCTGGTCAGCCACCGGCTGGCCAACGTGCGGCAGGCGGACCGGATCTACGTGCTGCACGAGGGCCGGCTGGTCGAGCAGGGGTCGCACGACGAGCTGATCGCCGCCGCGGGCCGGTACGCCGAGCTGTTCGCCCTGCAGGCCGCCGGATACCGCTGAGACTCGACTGCCGCTACCCGGACCTGGTTCGAGCGGAAGATCACGTCCGTGACCATGCACGTCGCGGTGAAGAACGTCGGCATCATCGCCTGCGGCTGGGCCCTGTACCCGTCCAACCTCGCCACGACCAACAGCTTCCTGAGCGAGACGCTCGCGCCCGGGGGCACGGACTTCAACCTCTGGAAGAAACGCGAACACGCTGAACCAGGCGTACTGGATGGCGATGAACCCGCACGCGGGCACCTTCTGCTCGCTGGAGCTGACCCGGCAGTGGTACGCGCAGCGGATCGACGCGATCGGCCCCCACCGGGACATCCCCGTCGTGATCAAGAACGTCGGAAACACGACCTGCGACGGAGGGGTCAAGTTCGCCGTCGTCACCTGAACCGGGCCGTCGTCCGCCGGAGTAACCTCCGGCGGATGACGTACGGGTTCGAGACGCTTGCCATCCACGCCGGGCAGGAGCCCGACCCGTCCGTGGGGTCGGTGGTGGTGCCGATCCACCAGACCTCCACGTACAAGCAGGACGGGGTCGGGGGGCTGCGCGGCGGCTACGAGTACAGCCGGTCGGCGAACCCCACCCGCACCGCGCTGGAGGAGTGCGTGGCCGCGCTCGAGGGCGCCGCGCACGGGCTGGCCTTCGCCTCCGGCCTGGCCGCCGAGGACACCCTGCTGCGCACGGTGCTCGTCCCGGGCGACCACGTCGTCATCCCGGACGACGCGTACGGCGGCAGCTTCCGGCTTTTCGCCAAGGTGCTGGAGCGGTGGGGGGTCACGTACACGGCCGTGCACCTGGCCGACCTGGGCTCGGTCCGGGCCGCGGTGCGGCCGGAGACCAAGGTGCTGTGGTGCGAGACCCCGACCAACCCGCTGCTCGGCATCTCCGACATCGCCGCGCTGGCCGGGATCGCGCACGAGCACGGCGCGCTGCTCGTCGTCGACAACACCTTCGCCTCGTCCTTCCTGCAGCAGCCGCTGGCGCTGGGGGCGGACGTGGTCGTGCACTCGACCACGAAATACCTCGGCGGGCACTCGGACGTGGTCGGCGGCGCGCTGATCGTGGACGACGCCGCGCTCGCGGAGCGGCTGCGCTTCCACCAGAACGCGCTCGGCTCGGTGCCGGGGCCGTTCGACTCCTGGCTGGTGCTGCGCGGGGCCAAGACCCTGGCCGTACGGATGGAGCGGCACTGCGCCAACGCGCAGCGGGTCGCCGAGATGCTGGAGTCGCACCCGGCGGTCGCGTCGGTGCTCTACCCGGGGCTGCCGTCGCACCCCGGGCACGAGCTGGCGGCCAAGCAGATGCGCGGGTTCGGCGGGATGGTGTCGTTCCGGCTGGCCGGCGGCGAGGCGGCGGCGCTGCGGGTCTGCGAGCGGACGCAGGTGTTCATCCTGGGCGAGTCGCTCGGCGGGGTGGAGTCGCTGATCGAGCACCCGGCGAAGATGACGCACGCGTCGGTGAGCGGGTCGGAGCTGGAGGTGCCGGGGGGCCTGGTCCGGCTCTCGGTCGGGATCGAGTCGATCGACGACCTCCTGGCCGACCTCCGCCAAGCCCTCGACAGCTGACCCGACCCGCCTCACCCCAGAGCGCCCGACCCCGGCGCCTGACCCCGGCGCCTGACCCCGGCGCCGGACCCCGGCGCCTGACCCGCGGGCGCCTGATGCCGGGCGCCTGACCCGCGGGCGCCTGACCTGCGGGCGCCTGACCTGCGGGCGCCCGGGGCTGGATCAGCCGCGGGGGTTGGTGGGGGTCGGCTCGGCGGCCTTGGTCAGCTTGTCGGAGTCGACGCAGCCGGCCAGCGTCGGACCCGTCGGCACGCTCGGCTTCCACGGGTCGGAGCTGTCCATGACCGGCCGGACCGTCACGTATTCGCTGCCGTTGGCGCAGGCGTCGGCGGTCGGCTGGGCCGACCCGCTGGTCGCGACGAGCACCCCGCCGCCGGTCGCCACCACGAACGCGGACGCGAGCAGCGCGGCCGGGAGGAGCCGGGGACGGCGGGTGCGGGGCACGACGCCGATTCTGCCAGGCGCTGCCCCGAAGAGCACATGGGTCGGGCCCGGGCCGGCGCGGAGGCTCAGCTCGGGCGCCACACCATGAGGATGGCGATGAGGACGTAGCAGAGGCTGGCGATGCCGCCGACCATGGCGGCCCGCGGGGCCAGCGCCGCGGTGGCGCCGCCGGTGCCGACGGCGCGGCGCAGCAACGGCGCGAGCAGCGCCAGGATCAGCACCGAGGCGACCACGAACAGCACGAGCGAGCCGATCAGCCAGCCGTCGGAGAACGAGACGTCGTCCCGGACCAGGCCGAAGCCGAACAGCGCGACCAGCAGCGAGCCCCAGCCGTAGACCGTCACGGTCCGGGACAGCACCGCCAGCCCGCGCCCGTCGTCGCCGCGCAGTGCGCGGGCGGCCTGGTTCGCCGCCGCCACCAACGGGCCGATCACGAAGATCGCCAGCACCACGTGCACCACCAACACGGCCTTCACGCGGGCAGCCTAGCGATCGGCAACGTTGCCCCAAGGGGAGGCCGTTCGGCCCTGGCGCGACGGGCCGGGCAGGTCGAGGCTGGGCTCTCCTTTCAGCTGGAGGAGGGACCCATGATCCGTCGTCTCGCCATCGCGGCCGCGGCCCTGGCCGCCGGTCTGGCCGCCACCGTCGTGGCCGCGGTGCCGGCCTCCGCGGCCGACGTGTTCACCCCCGCGGTGACCGTGGTGGCGCCACCGTGCACGCCCGCGGGCAGCTCCGACGCCGCCTTCGGCGCCGGCACGGTCCGCGGGTTCGCGAGCTTCGACAACTGCTCGCACGCGATCTACTACTTCGAGGGCGGCACCCAGGGCTACACCCGCATCCTCACGCCGTACCGGGGGGACGTGCTCGGTGTCGACACCGACGAGACCGCGACCTACCTCGTCTACCTGATGACCGACGCGGCCGGCAACGCCTCCGGGATCGGCGTCACCAAGCGCATGCACGGCGGCGGGTTCGCCGCGACCCGGGTGCTGTCCACCCACGTCGGTGCGGTCCGGCCGACGGCCGACGTCAGCGCCGAGGGCGGCAGGTGGTGGGCGGTGTGGACCGAGCAGGTCGGCGAGACCGAGTTCGCGCCGCAGCAGCTCTTCCAGGCCAAGACGTTCGGCACCGGCGCCGACCACCAGCAGATCACCTTCACCGGCCCGGGGGTCGACAACACGGAGCCGTCGATCAGCCTGGACGCCGTCGGCGCGGTGAT
Organism: Mycobacteriales bacterium; assembly: GCA_035474175.1. Taxonomy (GTDB): domain Bacteria; phylum Actinomycetota; class Actinomycetes; order Mycobacteriales; family CADCTP01; genus CADCTP01. The sequence goes on from DATINN010000036.1 coordinate 17,657, forward strand.
GACGTGGACCCGGCAGACCGCCCCGGCGCAGCCCGGCCCGGCCGACCTCTGGGTCGCGACCAACGCGAACACCGCCTGGTCCAGCCGGGTCTTCAGCGCCGACGGCACGTTCAACGGCGCCTCGGACGTGAAGCGGATCGGCGGGGTGACGTTCATGGCCTTCGTCCGGGACGGCCGCATCGTGGAGTCGGAGAACACGCCCGGCACGTTCGTCAGCCACGCCTTCCTGCAGCCGGGCTTCGGGCCGAAGGTCGGCGCGACCGCGGGGTCGCAGTTCGTCGCCTGGTCGACCGGCTCCCGCATCTTCTACGCCCGCGGCAACAACGGCGCCCAGTCGTTCGTCGGCCAGTTCGCCTCGGACCTGGGCACGACGCTGGCCGGCCTGGTCGCCGCGAACGGCAAGGCCACCGTGCTCGTCCGCTCCTCGAACAGGATCTACTCGATCACGTCGAGCAGTTGAGGCACGTCGAGCAGTTGAGGCCCGTCGAGCAGCTGAGTCACCCGGCGCGGCGGCGGCCCTGCCGGGACCGCAGGTAGTCGCTGACGACGTACTCGCCGAGGCGTTCGGGACGGGGGGAGAACACGCGCCCCCCGTTCCGGCGCGCCAGCTCCTCCACGAACCGGACCAGCGCCGGCTCCTCGTCCAGCATGAAGACGTTGATCGTGGCCCCGCGCCGGGTGCACCGCTCGACCTCGGCCAGCGTCACCGCCAGCGTCTCCGGCAGCGGCGGCCAGGCGAACTCGGGCTGCCCGTCCCGGGACAGGTGCGCGGTCGGCTCGCCGTCGGTGACCACCATGATCACCGGCTCGCCGTCCCGGTGCCGGTCCAGGTGCCGCCGGGCCAGCATCAGCGCGTGCTGCAGGTTGGTGCCCTGGACCATGTCCCAGGACAGCCCGGCCAGCTCCGTCGGCGAGATGACCCGGGCGTAGTTGGAGAACCCGATGATCTCGATCTGGTCCTGCGGGTACGCCGTGGTCACCAGCGAGTGCAGCGCCAGCGCGGTCGACTTGGCCGCGCCCCAGGTGCCGCGCAGCGCCATCGAGTAGGACAGGTCGACCAGCAGCGCCACCGTGGCCGAGGTCCGCCGCTCGGTCTCGACCACCTCGAAGTCCTCGACCTCGAGCTTGACCCGGCCCCGGGTCGGCCCGGTCCGCAGCACCGCGTTGCGGACCGTGCGGACGACCTCCAGCGGCTGCTCGTCGCCGTACTCCCAGCCGCGCGAGGAGCCGGTCGGCTCGCCCGCCGCGCCCGCGTCCCGGACGTCGTGGGTCCCGCGACCGCCGGAGTCCAGCACGGAGAACACCCGGCGCAGCGCGGTCGCACCCAGCCGCCGTACGGCTCGCGCGGTCAGCTCCAGCGCCCCGCCGCTGCGGTTGAGGTAGCCCTGCCGCTGCAGCTCCCGCTCGATCCGGCGCAGCGCCTCCACGTCGTCGACCGCGGCCCGGCCCAGCGCCCGCTCGACCAGCTCGGGGTCGATGTCGTCCAGCGACGCGCCCGGGTAGTCCTGGTCGAGCATCGAGTCCAGCTCTTCCAGGTCGGCGATCTCCTGCAGCGCGCTGGTGGCGTCGCCCAGCCCCATCGGCCGGTCGCCGTCCATCCGCTCCCGGCCGCCCCAGCGCAGGTCCGGTCGGGCCGCCCGCAGCCCCTGCTGCAGCCGCTCCATCTCCCCGGCGAGGCCGGCGTCGCCCATCGCCCCGGCCATCAGGTCGGCCAGCTCCTGGCGCTGCGCGTCGGAGAGCGAGTCCATCAGCCGCTGCTGCGCCGCCGCCCGCCGGGCCAGCGTGTCGACCAGCTCGGCCAGGTTCTGCGGCCGCTCCGGGAAGAACTCGCCGTACTGCTCCATGAAGGAGTCGAACTGCTCCTGGGTGTGCTCGCCGCGCGCGTCCGCCTCGAGCATCTCGTTGAGCGCGGCGACCATCTCCCGGACCCGGGCGATGTCCTCGGCCGTGGCCCCCTGCAGCGCGTCCCGCATGCCGCGGAACTGGCTGTCCAGCACCTCCCGGCGGAGCAGGTCCTTGATCTCCTCGTACGCCTGCCGGGCCTCGTCCGAGCGCCACTGGTATTCCGACAGCTCCCGGACGGCCCGGGCCGGGTCGTTCGGCAGGTTGTCCAGCTGGGCCTCGGCGAAGCGGGCGGCGTCGTCCGGGTCCGGGAACAGCGCCCGCTTCTCCGCCGACACGGCCCGGTCCAGCAGCTCCTTGACCTGCTCCAGGGTGCCGTCGAGGCGGCCGCGGCGGCGGGCCTGCCGGGCCCGCTGCCGGACCTTGCGGCGCATCTCGTCCAGCCCGCGCAGCCCGTCGGCCCCCTGCTGCAGCAGCCGCCGCAGCGCCTCCGACGGCGACGCCCCGGCCAGCACGTCGTCACCGATCTCGTCCAGCGCCCGCCGTACGTCGAAGGGCGGCTCGAGCGGGTCGCGCCCGCCGTGCCAGGCGCCGTAGCGGAAACCGGGTCGGGGCATGCTCAGCCTCCGTAGACCGTGCGGCCGTAGCCGACGTCGTCCTTGGCCAGCCGGCGCAGCAGGTGCAGCCCCTCCAGCGCGAACTCGACCGCGGCCGCGGCCAGCCCGACCGCGGACGAGCCCTCCGGCCCGGACGCCGGCTCCAGCCGGTTCAGCAGCGTGGCCAGCGTCGGGAACGTGCCGACCTGGCGCAGCAGCTCCTCGGCCGGGACGAGGTCGCCGGTCTCCACCGACAGCCCCTCGTCGAACTTCGACTGCAGCGCGGACAGGTCCTGGCCGGCCAGCC
>DATINN010000037.1:0-1734 GCA_035474175.1 Mycobacteriales bacterium
TCGGCACCGCGGCCGGGGCGCTCGCCGGCGCCCTCGGCATCCGGCCCCAGAAGGTCGCCCTCGGCCCGCTCGTCGGCGCCGCCGCCGGCCAGGTCGTGAGCCGGCTCGGGCGGCCCGGTCGGGAGGTGGCCGCGGGTGCGCTGGCGGCGACCGCGGCGGTGGTGGCGTTCCGGGTGGTGTCGGCGGCGGTGTTCCGGGATCCGCAGGTGCGGCTGCTGGCCGAGCGGGTGCCGGCCGAGCAGCTGCCGTTCGTGGTCCCGCTGGAGTCCCGGACCCGCTACGTCGGCACCGGCTACGTCAAGGCGCTGGCCGACGTGCTCGGCGGCACGTACACCGCGGCCCACCCGGACGTCGGCATCGTCGCCGACCTCGACGACCTGGCCGGCCCGGACCTCGACCCGGCCGCGGTCGACCCGCTGGTGCGGGAGTTCTACGAGCACACGACCCGGTTCGCGCTGGACATCGTGCCGCAGTGGCGGCTGTGGGTCCGCCCCGGCTACCTGCTCTACCGGACGCTCGTCGCCCGCCCGCTGGGCCAGGCCAACGTGCCGGCCAACCAGCGGGAGACGCTGCGCGGCGTCCGCAGCCGGATCGACACCGTGTCCGACCCGGCCGGCGCCATCACCGTGCGGGGCTGGATCCGGTCCACCGCCGACGACGACGAACCGATCTACGTCGGCATCTACACGACGTACCGCGATGCGGAGCGCGGGTATGTGAGCGTCGGCTTCCCGGTCCCGCAGGGCAACTTCACCGCGACGCTGCTGCCGCGCAACCGGCCCGACGGCGGGCTCACCCTGACCAGCCGCAGCGCGCTGCCGCACCCCGGTCACTACCTGGCGTACGTCGACCCGGACAGCCGGGAGCTGACCGCGCTGGCGGTACCGGGCTTCGCCGAGCAGCTCGACGTGCACGCCGACGGCGCCGACCTCAAGGCGGAGCACGCGTTCACCGTGTTCGGCTTCCCGTTCCTGGTGCTGCACTACACGATCCGGCGCAAGAGCTAGCCGAGCACCGCGCAGAGCAGGTTGACCGCGGTCGCGAACGCGGAGTCGGACGGGGTGCCGTAACCGACGACCAGCGCCGGCGGGTGCGACGCGCCCGGGGTGGCGTAGGCGCCGAGCCCTTCCAGGGCCAGGCCGCGGCGGGCGGCGGCGGCCAGCACGGACGCCTCGGTCCGGCCCGGCGGCAGCTCGACCAGCGCGTGCAGCCCGGCCGCGACGCCGGTGACCCGGGCCGCCGGCACGTGCTCGGTCAGCGCGGCGACGAGCCGGTCCCGGCGGCGCCGGTAGGCCAGCCGCTGCCGCCGCACGTGCCGGTCGTAGCCGCCGCTGTCGAGGAACTCCGCCAGCGCGAGCTGGTCCAGCGCCCCGGCGTGCGCGTCCTTCACCGCCAGCACCGGCTCGACCAGGTGCGCGGGCAGCACCAGCCAGCCCAGCCGGAGCCCGGGCGCCAGCGTCTTGCTGGCCGTGCCGGCGTAGGCGACGCGGTCCGGGGCGAGCGCCTGCAGGGCGCCGACAGGGTGCCGGTCGTAGCGGAACTCGCCGTCGTAGTCGTCCTCGACGATCAGCCCGCCGGTCGCGGCCGCCCAGCGCACGGCCGCGCTCCGCCGGGACGCCGCCAGCACGCCGCCGAGCGGGAACTGGTGCGCCGGCGTCAGCACGACCGCGTCGACGCCGGCCCCGACCGGCGCGCCGGTCCCGGCCCGGGCGTCGGTCCCGCCTGGGACGCCGG
>DATINN010000038.1:0-5250 GCA_035474175.1 Mycobacteriales bacterium
GCGATTTCTGGGGCGCCGACACGGGCATGCTCGCGGCCATGCACGTGCTGGCCGAGCTCGGCGCCGCGGACGTGCCGCTCTCGCAGCTCGCCGCCGACTACGAGCGCTACGCGGCCTCCGGCGAGATCAACTCGACCGTGACCGACGTGCCCGGCCGCACCGCCGCGGTCGAGGCGGCGTACGGGACGCGTGACGGGGTCACCGTCGACCACCTCGACGGCCTGACCGTGCAGCTGCCGGAGGGCAGCTGGTTCAACCTGCGCCCGTCCAACACCGAGCCGCTGCTGCGGCTCAACGTCGAAGCCCCGGACCAGGCGGCGATGGCGGAGCTTCGCGACGCCGTGCTCGCCCTGGTCCGGGCCTGACATCCGATCGACCGAAGGAGAGACCGATGAACCTCGACCCGGTGCTGCTGGAGATCCTGGCCTGCCCCGACGACCACGCGCCGCTGGAGGTGCACGAGGAGACCAACGAGCTGTGGTGCACCTCCTGCGACCGCGCCTTCCCGGTGCAGGACGACATCCCCGTCCTGCTGCTGGACGAGGCGCGCCGCCGGGGCGTCCCGGCCTCGTGACCGGGCGACCGGTGACCCGCCCCCGAGCCGGGGACGACCGGCAGCGATGAGCTCCACGCTGGACGAGTCGCTCCTGGACGACGAGACCCGGCTGGCCGAGGTCGACCGCGGTGGGCTGCTGCGCGCGGTCGCCACCGCCGGCGCCCAGGTGCGGGAGAGCCTGGCGCTGGCCGAGGAGGCCGGGCTGGCCGCCGCCCTGGCCGGCGTCCGCCCCCGGGCGGTGCTGGTCGCGGTCGACCCCGACGCCGACGACGTCGCCGTCCTGCTGTCCGCGCTGGCCGACCGGCCCGACGCGGCCGCCCCGGTGGTCCGGCAGGACGGTCCGGTGCTGCCGGTGTGGGCCGGCCCGGTCGACGTGCTGCTGACCGCGAGCGCGTCGCCGATCGCGACCGCCACCCCGGCCCTGGTGGAGTCGGCGGCCCGGCGCGGGCTGACCGTGCTCGGCACCGGCCCGGAGGACTCGCTGCTGCACGAGGCCTGCGGCCGCAACCGGGCCGCGTTCGTGCCGCTGCCGGCCGGGCGGCACCCGCGGGCCAACCTGTGGGCGCCGCTGGTCCCGCTGCTGCTGGCCGCGGGGGAGCTGGGCCTGATGCCGGCCCCGGGGCAGGACCTGCGCGGCTGCGCCGACCTGCTCGACGCGCTGGCCGAGCGCTGCCGCCCCGGCTCGCAGACGTACGGGAACCCGGCGAAGTCGCTGGCCCTGGACGTGGCCGAGTCGGTGCCGGTGCTGATCGGCAGCACCCCGGCCGGGGGCGCCGCCGCCCGCCGGCTGGCCGGCAACCTGGCCGCGTCCGGCCGGCTGGCCGCCTGGGGCACGCTGCCGGTGGCACCGTCCCGGCTGGCCGGGATGCTGGCCGAGCCGGCCGGCGCCGACGCCCTGGAGGACGACCTCTTCCGGGACCGGGTGGACGAGGTCGCCCCGGCCCGGCCCCGGCTGGTGCTGATCCGGGCCGGCGAGGAGGCCGACCACGTCCGCGGTCAGGTCGACGAGCTGGTCGCGGGGTGCGGCCGCAGCGGCGTGCCGGTCACCGAGGTGATGGCCGAGGAGGCCGTCGGCCCGGTCGGCCGGCTGGCCTCGGTGCTGGCCCTGCTCGATTTCACCGCGGCGTACGTCGGGCTCGCCGCCGGCAGCAGCGACGAGGAGGACTCATGAGCGAGTGCGAGGGCTCGCAGCGCGAGCGGGGAGCGACGAGGGCTGAGCGGGCCGAGGCACGAGGCCGGGTCCGGCCGAGGAGCGGGAGATGAGCGCGTCCGGCGGCACCCGAGCGATCATCGCCGCACTGGGTGCCAACGTCGGCATCGCGGTGGCCAAGTTCATCGGCTTCCTCATCACCGGCTCGTCCTCGATGCTGGCCGAGTCGGCACACTCGGTGGCCGACTCCGGCAACCAGGGCCTGCTGCTGATCGGCGGCCGGCGGGCCCGGCGGCAGGCGACCGAGGACCACCCGTTCGGCTTCGGCCGCGACCGCTACTTCTACGCGTTCGTGGTCGCGCTGGTGCTGTTCACCCTCGGCTCGCTGTTCTCCCTGTACGAGGGCTACCACAAGCTGCAGGACCACGGCGCCGAGCTGGAGCGCCCGATCGTGGCCGTGCTCATCCTGGTCGTCGCGATCGGGCTGGAGGGCTTCTCGCTGCGCACCGCGATCGTGGAGGCCAACCACGTCCGCGGCGGGGTCAGCTGGGTGCGCTTCATCCGCCGGGCCAAGGCGCCGGAGCTGCCCGTGGTGCTGCTGGAGGACACCGGCGCCCTGCTCGGCCTCGGCTTCGCGCTGGCCGGCGTCGCGCTGACCTGGGCCACCGGCGACCCGGTGTGGGACGCGCTCGGCACGATCATGATCGGCGTCCTGCTCGGCGTGATCGCGGTGGTCCTCATCGTGGAGACCAAGAGCCTGCTCATCGGCGAGGGCGCGGGCCCGCAGACGGTCGACCGGATCGTGGCCGCGCTGGTCGGCCCGGGCGTGGACCGGGTCATCCACCTGCGCACGCAATACCTCGGGCCGGACGAGCTGCTGGTGGCGGCCAAGATCGCGATCCCGCGGACCACGGTGATGGAGCGGGTGGCCGACTCCATCGACGATGCCGAGCGGCGGGTCCGGCAGGCCGTGCCCGAGGCCCGGCTGATCTACCTGGAGCCCGACCTGGACCGTCCGAACGGCGGTCGCCGCGCGGTCGGGGCCGACCCGGACGCTCCGGAGTTTGAGCACTCGCCGTGACCGAATCGGGACGGACAGTCGGTATGTCCGTTCAGGTACAGTCCTCCGCCGTGCGGACGACCCCTGTCGACGCCCGGACTGCCGACCTCCTCGACAATCCGGTGAAGCCGTACGCGTGGGGCTCGGCGACCGAGCTCCCGCGGCTGCTCGGCGTGCCGCCGACCGGCTCGCCGCAGGCCGAGCTGTGGATGGGCGCGCACCCGGCGGCACCGTCCCGGCTGCGGGGTGGCGCCCCGCTGCCCGCCGTGATCGAGGCCGACCCGGCCAGGCAGCTGTCCGCGCCGGTGCTGCGGCGGTTCGGTGCGCGGCTGCCGTTCCTGATGAAGATCATCGCGGCCGAGCGCAACCTGTCGCTGCAGACCCACCCCAACCTGGAGCAGGCCCGCGCCGGTTACGCGGACGAGCAGCAGCGCCGGGTGCCGCTCGACTCGCCCGAGCGCAGCTACGTCGACCCCAACCACAAGCCGGAGCTGGTCTGCGCGCTGACGCCGTTCGAGGCGCTGTGCGGGTTCCGGGCCATCCCGGAGACGCTGTCGCTGCTGACCGGGCTGGCCTCGGCGGCGCCGGCGCTGACGACGTACGCGGAGGCGCTGCGGGCCCGGCCCGACTCGGACGGGCTGCGCGAGGTGGTGACCGGGTTGCTGACGGTGCCGGCCGACCGGCGCCGGCGGCTGGTCGACTCGGTCGTCGCGGCCTGCGCGGGCGGTTCCGACGACTTCCCGGTCGAGTACGCGACGGCGGTCGAGCTGGGCGAGGCCTACCCGGGGGATCCCGGGGTGATCATCGCGCTGCTGCTCAACCGGCTGCGGCTGGAGCCGGGGCAGGCGCTGTTCCTGTCCGCCGGCAACATGCACTGCTACCTGCGCGGCACCGCCGTCGAGGTGCTGGCCAGCTCCGACAACGTGCTGCGCGGCGGGCTCACCGGCAAGCACGTCGACGTGCCCGAGCTGCTGCGGGTGGTCGACGTGACCGACGGGCCGCCGCCGCTGATGACGCCGAAGGACGCCGGGCCGGGGCACCTGGCCTACCGGCCGCCGGTGCCGGACTTCCGCCTGGACACGTTCGTGCTGTCGGCCACGCCGGTCGACGTCGGCGTCAGCGGGCCGCGCATCGTCCTCACCGTGGACGGCACGGCCACGCTGACCGCGGGGCCGCAGTCGCTGACGCTGCCGCGCGGGTCGTCGGCCTGGGTGCCGGCCGGGATGCCGGCGACGGTCGCCGGCACCGGGCGCCTGGTCGCCGCCACCACCAACCTCTGACCCGCCGCCCGCCCGGGCGGGCGGCGGGTCAGACGGAGCCGATCGAGCGGCGGAGGAGCTCGTCGACCCGGCGGGCGAGCTCCTCGTCCTCCAGCTCGACCGGGCCCAGGGTCTCGGCCCAGGTCCGGTTCGCGCCGGCGGAGTCGACCCACTCCAGCGCGCCGCTCCAGCGCTGCCGCCCGCCGCCGGCCGGCTCGACGAGAGCGACCTGCATCGCATACCGCTCGGCCCGGATCTGCACGCCCGACACCCCACCGGCCGAGGTGGCCGAGTGGGCCTCGTACCCCAGCGCCCGCAGCAGCTTGGCCAGCCCGGCCGGCGTCGCGCCGTCGTCCCCGTACGCGTCCCGCCCGACCAGCGTGACCCCGTCCCAGGGCGGGCTGCACAGGAACCGGGCCTCGCCCGGGAACGTGCGGTCGGCCAGGCCGGACTCGAGCAGGCCGCGGGTCTCCCGGGCCAGGTCCGTCACCGCGGTGAGGACCTGCTCGACGGCGGTGAGCAGCGCACCCAGCTTGGGCGCGGACGGGCTGTTGGCGACGACCAGCGCAGCCTGCAGGTGCCGGCGGGCGGCCTCGACCTGGCGGGAGATGACCGCGGCGGCCGGCTCCTCCAGCAGCACCTCGGGCGACCGGAGGGCGGGGGGTTCCGCGGCCGCGATGGGGAAGACGGCGACGCCGTCACCGGCGGCGGAGGTGCCGGGGGCGGGTTCGGCGGTCCAGACCGGGTGGTCGCGCTCCGGGTGGTCGCGCTCCGGGAGGGCGGGCTCCGGGCGGACGGCCTGCGGGCGGACGGCCTGCGGGCGAGCGAAGGCGGCGGCGCCGCTGAGGTCGTCGGCGGCCACGGGCGGCGGCGCCCAGATGGCGGGGGTGGCCGCGGCCCACGGATCGTCGGCCGGGTCCTCCGGAAGGCCTTCGTGCTGCAGCCGGTCGTCGTGCTGCAGCCGGTCGTCGTGCAGGCGGTCGTCGTGCAGCCGGTCGTGCGGCAGCCCGCCGGGCGGCTGGTGGTTGCCGTCCTGCTGTCCGTCGTGCGGCAGGCCGCCGTTCTGCAGGCGGTTGTCGTACGGCCCACCGTGCAGCGGGCGGTCGTCGTGCAGCGGGCGGTCGTCGTGCGGGCCGCTGTCGTGGGGGCCGCTGTCGTGGGGGCCGCTGTCGTGCTGCCCGCTGTCGTGCGGGCTGCTGTCGTGGGGGCCGCTGTCGTGCGGGCC
>DATINN010000039.1:0-2136 GCA_035474175.1 Mycobacteriales bacterium
CCGGTCCTCGGGGGCGGCGGCCGCCCGCTGCTCGGCCAGCGAGCCGTACCCGTGCTGGGCCAGCAGCACCTGCCGGCGGGCGATCTCGGCCAGCAGCACGGTCAGCAGCCGGTCGGTGCGGTCGACCTGGTCGCGGGACACGACCGCGCCGCAGTGCGGCAGCTCGGCCAGCGGCATCATGGCCGCGTTGCCGCAGTCCAACGCGTACAGGTGGACGTCGCGGCAGCTGGTCAGCCGGGCGATGCTGCCGGCGATCGTGCGCAGCGCCGTCGACCGGCCCGAGCGCGGCGCGCCGGCCAGGATCAGGTGGCTGCCGTGCTCCAGGTCGAGCAGCAGCGGGGCCTGGGTCTGGCTCTCCGGCAGGTCCTCCATGCCGAACGGCACCGCCGGCACCCGCCCGGAGGGGTCGGCCGGGGCCGGCCCGGCGACGGCCGGCACGTCCGCCAGCGCGATCTCCTCCCGCAGCGCCGGCAGCCAGGGGCTGCGGTAGCGCGGCACCCCGGACCGGACGGTGGCGTCCTTGATCGCCTCGACCAGCACCTGCAGGTCGGTCTCCATGGTGGAGTCGTCCTCGGAGACCTGCGGCCGCTCGATCGGCGCGTCCAGCCGGTCCCAGCCGACCACCCCGGCGAAGGCCGGCGGCGGCCCCGCGACCGCGCCCGGGCGGCGGCCACCGACCCGGCCGGCCTGGAAGGCGGTCAGCGCCGAGAAGCCGGTCCGCGCGTACGCCCGGCCGGGGGTGCTCTTGGCGATCCGGGCCGCCTCCCGGGCGTCGATCACGTCGGTGGACTCGGAGTCGTCGGTGACCCGCAGCGCGATCCGCAGGTTGGTGTTGGCCCGGATCACCGGCGACACCACGCCGGAGGGCCGCTGGGTGGCCAGGATCAGGTGCACGCCGAGCGACCGGCCCCGCATCGCGATCCCGACCAGGCCGGTGACGAACTCCGGCAGCTCCTCCACCAGCGACGCGAACTCGTCGATGATCAGGATCGTGCGCGGCATCGGGTCGCGCTGGTAACCCGGGGGCGGCACGAAGTCGGGGTGGTCGATGGTGTCCCAGTAGTCCTCGACGTCCTTGGCCCCGACCAGGCCGAGGATGTGCTCGCGCCGCTTGAGCTCGGCGTTGAGCGACTGCAGGGCGCGCTCGGTGAGGTGGCCGTCGAGGTCGGTGACCATGCCGACCGTGTGCGGCAGGTCGACGCAGTCCTTGAACGCCGCGCCGCCCTTGTAGTCGATCAGCACGAACGTCATCGCGTCCGGCGGGTTGCCGACGGCCAGCGCGGCGATGATCGACTGCAGCAGCTCGGACTTGCCGGAGCCGGTGGTGCCGGCGACCAGCGCGTGCGGCCCGTCCTTCTTCATGTCCACGGTGAACGTGCCGGTCGCGGACGCGCCGATCGGCGCCGCGGTGGTCCGGCCGTTGCTGCGCCAGATCTCGGCGATCCGGTCCGGCGCCGGCGGCTCCAGGTCGAGCACGTCCAGCAGCCGCAGCGAGGTCGGCAGCGCGCTGTCGTCCTCCTCCCGGCTGACGTCGCGGACCGCGGTCATGGCCCGGGCCACCCGCTCGCACCAGGCCACGCTGACCTGGTCGGCCAGCACGCCCGGGATCCGGTCGCCGAAGGCCCGGCGCACGGTCATCCCGACCGGCTCGCCCGGCTGGTAGCTGGCCACCACCCGGCACTCCTCGGGCAGCAGCCGCTCCTCCGCGTCCAGGCAGATCGCGTGGATCCCGACCGCGGGACCGTCCTGCAGCACGATCGGCATCCCGGGCAGCGACCGCAGCTGCCGGGCGCCGTCCAGCACCACCAGCACGACCGGCAGCCGGCCCAGGTCGAACGCGCGCCCGGCGCCGTCGGCCACCGCCTGCCGCTGCTGCACCATGCCGGCCAGCTCGCTGACCCGGCGGGCCGTGGTCGCGGCCGAGCTGCCGGTCAGCGACACCGTCTCCCGGTTGTCGGGGCGGGTGTGCGGCAGCCACCGGGTCCACTCCCAGTCGGCCCGGCCGGACTGGTCGGTGAGCACCACGATCGACAGGTCACGGGGGCTGTGCAGGACCGCGGCCTGGGCCACCAGCCAGCGGGCGGTCGCGTGCACCTCGCGCGGCGGCCCGGCCACGCCGAGCACCCCGCCGGCCTC
>DATINN010000040.1:0-1831 GCA_035474175.1 Mycobacteriales bacterium
TGGTCGGAGGCCAGGCCCCGGCCGGAGGGCAGACCCCGGCCGGAGGGCAGACCCCGGCCGGGCGGCCGGCCCGCGCGCTCGACGTCGCCTGCGGGACCGGGCTGTCCACCCGGGCCCTGGCCGAGCTCGGCCTCGCGGCCGTGGGGCTGGACCCGGTGCCGGCGATGGTGGCGCGGGCGCGGGCCGACACCGGCCTGCCCGGTGCCGTCGCGGTCGCGGAGGCGCTGCCGGTCGCGACCGGGTCGGTGGACCTGGTCACGGTCGCCTCGGGGGTGCACTGGTTCGACCAGGACCGGTTCGCGGCCGAGGCCGCGCGGGTGCTGCGGCCCGGCGGCACGCTGCTGCTGTACGAGCACGCCGGGCCGGACCTGCCGGCCGAGCCGGCGTTCCGGGACTGGCTGCAGGGGACGTACCTGCGCCGGTATCCGGCGCCGCCGCGCGGGCCGATGGCGGTGGCCTTCGATGGCGGCGGGCTGTTCGGGCCGCCGGAGACGGACCGGTGGCCGGACGAGGTGCCCTTCGACCTGGCCGGCTTCACCGCATACCTGCTGACCCAGAGCAACCTGCTGGGCGCCCCGGAGGGGCCGGTCCGGGACTGGCTGCGGGCCGAGCTGGCGCCGTTCTTCCCCGCGGTCCGGCCGGTCACGTTCACCGCGTCGTACCGGCGGCTGCGGCGGGTCTGACCGGCTGGGGTACGAGCGGTGGTCGGGCGAGTCCGGATGGGTGATCATGCGGGCGAATCGTTCCCAGGGCGGCCCCGGGTTCCTATGGTGGCGCGGTGCCGACGACGCGTCGGGTGGTGGTCGCCGCCGCGCTGCTGCTGGCCGGGACCGGGTGTGCCCCCGGGCCGGACGGCGACGCCGCGCTGCCCCCGGCCCCCGCGACGACCACGACGGCGGCGCCGACGACACCCCCACCCAGCGCCACCGCCGGCCCGAGCGCGGCCGCCGACGTGCTGACCGTCTACCGCGGCTGGTGGACGGCGCTGCAGACCGCGTACGCCCAGGGCGACGCCGACGACCCGGCCCTGGCCCGGTATGCCGTCGACCCGATCCTGACCCGCCAGCGCGCCAGCATCCGGGCGTTGCAGGCGCAGGGCATCGTGCAGCGCACGACGTTCACGCTGACCCCGCGGCTGCGCTACCGCACCGACGGGAACGCGGAGGTCGAGGACTGCATCAGAGGCCCGGCCGGCACCTACCGGGACGCCGCGACCGGGCGCCCGCGCGCCCCCCGCGGCTACCGCAACGACGTGCCGACCGAGGACCGGCTGCTCACGACCCTGCAGAGACGAGGTGACCAGTGGTACGTGGTGGCGGCGACCGGCAAGGGCGCAGTCGAATGCTGAGACGGGCCGTGCCCGTCGTGGTCGCGGCGCTGCTGGCCGGTCTCGGCGGGACGGCCGCGCACGCGGACCCGCCGCCCGGGCACAGCGTGATCGGTGACGGCAGCGTGGTCGGCGACGGCGACTACATCGGCTCGGCCGATCCCGACGCGGACGTCGACGCCACCGCCGGCTCGGCCCGCAGCGACGCCTGCGCGCCGCTGTCCGGCCCGGTCAGCGCGGCCGACGCCGCCGCCGCGCTGGCCCGGCTGGGCGGGCAGCAGCCGGTGGGGGAGGGCGACTGGGGCTACGTCGTGTGCGGCCAGGACGCCGGCGCGGCCGACACGATCGCCCGGCTCCACCCCGCCGCGGCCCGGGCCCGGGCGCACTGCGCCGCGGCGACCAGCGCCTGCGTGGTCGTCGCGGTCTGGACCCCGCGGGACCGGAAGAACCCGCCCCGGCAGGCCCAGGACCCGCCGTCCCGGCTCGGCGCCTTCGACCACTGGC
>DATINN010000041.1:0-4620 GCA_035474175.1 Mycobacteriales bacterium
GACCGCTGCGTCGGCGTCGCCGGCTGGCGGATCCTCGCGCTCACGGTCGCCATCCGGAAGCTGTACGTCGACGACCTCGTCACCACCGCCGCCGGCCGGTCACGGGGCGTCGGCCACGCCCTGCTGGCCGAGCTGGAGACCCGCGCCCGCGCCGCCGGCTGCACCGTGATCGACCTCGACTCCGGCGTGCAGCGGCACGACGCGCACCGGTTCTACCTGCGCGAACGCATGCACATCTCCTCCCACCACTTCAGCAAGGCGCTGGGAAGCTAGCCGCACCCGGGGACTGGGGGGATAGCCCCACCCCGATCCGGGCGGTCAGCACCGTGGTCCGGCCGGGCCACCGGACCTAGCGTCGGAGCCATGACCACGCAGACCCTCGCTCCCGTCGCCGAGACCCGCCGCCGGCTGCGGGTCGCCCACTCGGCCGGGTACGTGCTGACCGGCTTCCCGATCGCCGTCCTCGCCTTCGTCCTCCTGGTCACCGGCGTCTCGCTCGGCCTCGGCACGCTGGTGATCACCATCGGCCTCGGCGTGCTGGCCGTGACCCTCGGCATCGCCAAGGCCTTCGCCGGGCTGGAGCGGGTCCGGCTGGACGCGCTGCTGGGACGCCGGGTGCCGCGCCCGCCGTACCGGGAGCCGCGCGGCGGCGTGATCGGCCGGGCCCTGTCCGCCGGCGCCGACCCCCGGCGCTGGCTCGACCTCGCGCACGGGCTGGTCGGCTTCCCGATCGCGGTCGCGTCGTTCGTGGTCACCGTGGCCTGGTTCGGTGCCGCGGTCAGCGGCCTGTCGTACGTGCTGTGGGAGTGGAGCCTCCCCCGCGGCGCCGACGACCAGACCCTGGCCGAGCTCATCGGCCTCGGCGACGGCCGCGCGGCCGACATCCTGCTCACCACCGGCCTGGGCGCGGTCGCCGCGCTCACCCTGCCCTGGGTGGTCCGCGGCTGCGCCGCCGTGCAGGCCGGGGTCGCCTGGGCGCTGCTCTGCGGGTACCCCGAGGACTGAACCGGGGCCGACGGGGGACGATGGGTCGGTGCCCGAGGGAGACACCGTCTGGCTGGCCGCCAAGCGCATGCACGACGCGCTCGGCGGCCGCCCGCTGCTGCGCTCCGACTTCCGCGTCCCGGCCCTGGCGACGGCCGACCTGGCCGGGCGGACGGTGACCGAGGTGCTGGCCCGCGGCAAGCACATGCTGACCCGGGTCGAGGGCGGGCTCACCCTGCACACGCACTTCCGGATGGACGGCAGCTGGCGGCTGGGCCGGCCCGGCGAGCGCTGGCGCGGCGGCCCGGCGTACCAGGTCCGGCTGGTGCTGGCCAACCGGGACTGGGAGGCCGTCGGCTACCGGCTGCACGACATCAGGCTGGTGCCGACCGGGGAGGAGGACACGCTGGTCGGCCACCTCGGCCCGGACGTGCTCGGCCCGGACTGGGACCCGGCCGAGGCGGCCCGGCGGCTGGTCGCCGACCCGGACCGGGAGATCGGCGAGGCCCTGCTGGACCAGCGGGTGCTGGCCGGGGTGGGCAACCTCTACAAGGCCGAGACGCTGTTCCTCACCCGCACCCACCCGTGGACGCCGGCCGGGAAGACCGACCCGGACAAGCTGGTCGCCACCGCACACCGGTTGATGCGGGCCAACCGCGACCACCCCGAGCAGTCGACCACCGGCAGCATGCGCCGGGGCGAGAGCCACTGGGTCTTCGAGCGCCCGGGCCGGCCCTGCCTGCGCTGCGGCACCCCGGTCGAGGTGGCCGAGCAGCGCCCCGCCGACCACCCCGAGTACGGCCGGCTGAGCTACTGGTGCCCGACCTGCCAACCTAGGGTGTGACCCCATGGGGATCTCCCGCCACGGGCACACCGAACGCCTCGACCTGGCCGACCCGACGCTGCGCGAGTGGCAGTGCACGGTCGTCGGCGTCGACCCCGACCGCGGCATCGTGCTGGACCGGTCGGCCTTCTACCCGGGCGGCGGCGGGCAGCCGCCGGACCACGGCGTGCTGCTGTGGGAGGGCGTCACCACCCGGATCGTCGGCACGGTCAAGGGCGACGACCTCTACCTGGTCCCAGCCGAGGGCGACCCGGTGCCGCCGGCCGGCACCGCGGTCACCGGCGCGCTGGCGGACGCCCGCCGCAGCCTGCTCATGCGCACCCACTCCGGCCTGCACGTGCTGTGCGGCGTGGTCTTCCGCGACTTCGGCGTGCCGGTCACCGGGGGCAACATGGAGCCGGGCGAGGCCCGGATGGACTTCAACCTGCCGGAGCTGCCGGACGGGTTCAAGGCCACCGTCGAGGAGCGGGTCAACGCCGAGGTCGCCGCGGACCGGGCGGTCGCCGTCCGGGTGCTGCCCCGGGCCGAGGCGCTGGCCATCCCGGACATCATCCGGACCGCGACCAACCTGATCCCGGAGTCCGAGACCGAGGTCCGGATCGTGGACATCACCGGCCTGGACGTGCAGGCCGACGGCGGCACCCACGTGGCCTCGACCAAGCAGATCGGCCGCATCGAGGTGGTCAAGGTGGAGAACAAGGGCCGGCAGAACCGCCGGGTCCGGGTCCGGATCCTCGACTGAGCCGCTGTCGATCCGGGCCGGGCTCGTTCGTCAGTACGGTGTCGGCGGCCGGTGGGGCCGCCGGGGACGGGAGCTGGACGTGCGCTATCTGTTCCTTCTCTACGGCGACCCGGCCGGTGAGGCGGCGCTGACCCCGGACGAGCGGCGGGCGGTGGTCGAGGGCCACCTCGCGCTCGGCCGGGAGCTGGCCGCGGCCGGCACGCTGCGGGTCGCGGAGGCGCTCGGCGACGGGGTCCGGGTGCTGCACGGCGACGGCATCGTCACCGACGGGCCGTACGCGGAGACCAAGGAGCAGCTCGGCAGCGTCTACCTGGCCGACTGCGCGGACGCCGACGCGGCGCTCGCGCTGGCCCGGCGGATGCCGGCCAGCCCCGGCCTGACGGTCGAGATCCGAGAGATCCAGGAGGTCTGAGGCAATGGCGGAGTATCTGCTGCTGATCGTCGGCAACGACGACGCGTACCAGGCGTTGACCGAGGAGCAGGGCAAGGAGATGTACGCCGGGCACTCCGCGTTCATGGACGCGGTCCGGGCGGCCGGGGTGAAGCTCGGCCCCAGCGCCGAGCTGGCGCCGCCGGCCGGCGCGCGCACCCTGCACGCGGACGGGCTGGTCACCGACGGGCCGTTCGCGGAGGCCAAGGAGCAGGTCGGCGGCTACTACACGATCGACGTGCCGACGATCGAGGACGCGGTGGAGTGGGCCCGCAAGATCCCGCTGCTGCCCGGCGACAAGATCGAGGTGCGTCTGCAGAAGTGACCCGGGCCGCGGTCGAGCGGGCGCACCAGGAGCACTGGGGGCGCCTGCTCGCCCTGCTCACCCGGCTGGTCGGGAACCTCGACGTGGCCGAGGAGTCGCTGCAGGACGCGTACGAGATCGCGCTGACGGCGTGGGCCCGCGACGGGGTGCCGGCCCGGCCCGAGGCCTGGCTGCTGACCGCGGCCCGGCGCCGAGCCACCGACCGCTTCCGCCGGGACGCGGTGCTGGCCCGCAAGCTGCCGCTGCTCGTGCTGCCCGAGGAGCCGGAGGTGGAGCCCGACATGTCCACCATCCCGGACGAGCGGCTGCGGCTGCTGTTCACCTGCTGCCACCCGGCGCTGCCGGCCGACGCCCGGGTCGCGCTCACGCTGCGGCTGCTGGGCGGGCTGACCACGGCCGAGATCGCGCGGGCCTTCCTGGTCCCGGAGCCGACGATGGCGGCGCGGATCACCCGGGCCAAGAAGAAGATCGCCGCCGCCGGCATCCCCTACCGGGTGCCGTCCGACACCGAGCTGCCGGAGCGGCTGGCCGGCGTGCTGGCCGTGCTCTACCTGGTCTTCACCGAGGGCCACTCGGCCAGCTCCGGCGACGAGCCGGTCCGGCGCGAGCTCTGCGACGAGGCGATCCGGCTGGCCCGGGTGGTGGTCGCGCTGATGCCGGACGAGCCCGAGGCGGCCGGGCTGCTGGCGCTGCTGCTGCTCCAGCACGCCCGCCGGGACGCCCGCACCGGCCCGGACGGGCAGCTCGTGCTGCTGCCGGAGCAGGACCGCAGCCGCTGGGACGCCGACCAGATCGCCGAGGGGCTGGCGCTGCTGCGGGCGGCCGCGCGCCGCGCCCCGGCCGGGCCGTACCTGGTCCAGGCCGCGATCGCGGCCGAGCACGCCCGGGCCGCGACGGCCGCGGACACGGCCTGGGACCGGATCGCCGCGCTCTACGCCGTGCTGGAGGACCTCACCGGCTCGCCGGTGGTCCGGCTCAACCGGGCCGTCGCGGTGGCCGAGGTCGACGGGCCGGCCGCTGGGCTGGCGCTGCTGGCGGACGTCGAGCTGCCCGGCTTCCACCTGCTATCAGCCACCCGGGCCGACCTGCTGCGCCGGCTCGGCCGGGTCGCGGAGGCGGCGGCCGAGTACACGGTGGCGATCGCGGGCGCCGGCAACGCCGCCGACCGCACGTTCCTCACCCGGCGCCGGGACGAGCTCACCGCCGCAGCCGGCTGACCAGCGCGTCCGCACCGTTCCGGCTGTCGACGACGATCTCGAATCCGGTCAAGAGCTGCCCCTGGAGCAGCGGCGCTG
>DATINN010000042.1:0-4285 GCA_035474175.1 Mycobacteriales bacterium
CCCGAGGTCGAGGTGACCCGGTGGTCGCTGATCGGCGGGATCTCGGCCACGGTGCCGGCCGGCGTCCAGGTCGAGGTCGCGGGCTTCAGCCTGCTCGGCGGGCGGTCGGTGCGGCTGCCGGCCCCGGGTCCGGGCGCGCCGGTGCTGCGGCTGCGGCTGTTCTCCGTGATCGGCGGGATCTCGGTCAAGGCCCGCTGAGCGTGACCCGGGTCTGACCGAGCGCGGTAGCCTGCCTGGTGGCCGATCTCGTGTACCCGCCCGTCCTCGCCTTCGCGCGCAGCGTCTTCGCCCTGCAGGGCCTGCGCTTCACGGTGACCGGCGCCGACCGGATCCCGGCGACCGGCGGGGCGGTGCTGGCGATCAACCACATCGGCTACTTCGACTTCACCTACGCCGGCTACGCGGCGCTCCCGCGCAAGCGGGTGGTCCGGTTCATGGCCAAGCAGGAGGTGTTCGCGCACCCGGTGGCCGGGCCCCTGCTGCGCGGCATGCGGCACATCCCGGTCGACCGCACGCTCGGCGCCGCCTCGTACGCGAAGGCGGTCGAGGCGCTGCGCGGGGGCGAGCTGGTCGGCGTGTTCCCCGAGGCCACGATCAGCCGGTCGTTCGAGCTCAAGGACTTCAAGTCGGGCGCGGCCCGGATGGCGGCCGAGGCCGGCGTGCCGCTGCTGCCGGTGGTGATCTGGGGCTCCCAGCGGGTCTGGACCAAGGACGTGCCCAAGCGGCTCGGCCGCACCCGCACCCCGATCAGCGTCTCCGTCGGCGCCCCGGTCGAGGCCGGTCCCGACCCGGTCGCGACCACCGCGCTGCTCCGGGAGCGGATGTCGGCGCAGCTGCACGCGGCCCAGGATGCCTACCCGGACAAGCCCGGGCCGGAGGGCGACTGGTGGCTGCCGGCCCGGCTCGGCGGCTCCGCCCCCACCCCCGAGCGCGCGGCCGAGCTCGACGCCGAGGAGGCCGCCCGCCGCGCCGCCCGCAAGGCGACCGACTAGCCCTTGTTGCGGGCCCGCGACGGCTGGACGCGCATCGGCTCGCCCTCCATCTTCGGGAAGTTGGGCGGGTAGGGCGCGTCGCCGAGGCCGCGGTCGGTCTCGTCCCGGTCGGCCCACTCCAGCAGGGGCTCGATCGACCACGGGGAGTCGTCGATGCCGGCGTGCACGTCGCCGAGGTCGGCGAAGCGGGCCGGGACGGTGTCGATGGTGAAGTCCCGCGGGTCCGCGTACGGCACCTCGTCCCAGGTCAGCGGGGTGGAGACGGGGGCGTGGGGCTCGCCCCGCAACGAGTACGCCGAGCGGATCGTGCGGTCCCGCGCGTTCTGGTTGTAGTCCACGAAGACCTGCTCGCCGCGCTCCTCCTTCCACCAGGCCGTGGTCACCAGCTCCGGGATCCGCCGCTCGACCTCGCGGGCGAAAGCCAGCGCGGCCCGGCGGACCACGGTGAACCCGTGCTCGGGCCGGATCCGCACGTAGATGTGCATGCCGCGGTTGCCGGAGGTCTTGGGCCAGCCGACCGCGCCCAGGTCGTCCAGCACCTCGCGGACGGTGGCCGCCACCACCTGGGCCTCCGGGTAGCCGGTGCCGGGCTGCGGGTCGAGGTCGATGCGCAGCTCGTCCGGGCGCTCGGTGTCGGCCCGGCGGGAGTGCCAGGGGTGGAACTCCACCGTGGACATCTGCACGGCCCAGACCACGTCGGCCAGCTCGACCACGCACAGCTCGTCCGCGGTCCGCCCGGACGGGAACCGCACCTCGACCGTCTCCAGCCACTCGGGCGCGCCCTTGGGCACCCGCTTCTGGTAGACCTTGTCGCCGTCGGTGCCGGTCGGGTAGCGGTGCAGCATGCAGGGCCGCTCGTACAGGGCCCGGACGATGCCCTCGCCGACCGCGATGTAGTAGTTGGCCACGTCGAGCTTGGTCCGGCCGAGGGCGGAGAAGTAGACCCGGTCCGGATTGGTGATCCGGACGACGCGCTCTCCCACCTGCAGGTCCACGAACGGCGACGCCATGGGCAGACGCTACTAGGCACGCCTAGCGTCATCGGTTGTTCACCCGGGGTCGATGACGGGACGGGCGGAAGGTGTTAAGAACAGCCCGTGCGTCCAACGATGCCGCGCGCTGTCGCGCTCGCCTCCTCAGTCCTGCTCGCCGCCGGGGTCATCGCCCTGGCCGGCGCGCCCGCCTCGGCCGCGTCCCCGGACGTCGCCATCAGCCAGGTGTACGGAGGCGGCGGCAACTCCGGCGCCACGTTCACCAACGACTTCATCGAGCTCCGCAACACCTCGGCCGCCGCGGTCGACCTGACCGGCTGGTCGGTGCAGTACGCGGCCGCGGCCGGCACCTCGTACCAGGTGACGCCGCTGACCGGGAGCATCCCGGCCGGCGCGCACTACCTGGTCCAGGAGGCCGCCGGCGCCGGCGGCACCACCCCGCTGCCCGCGCCCGACGCCACCGGCTCGATCGCGATGAGCGGCACCGCCGGCAAGGTCGCCCTCGTCACCACGGCGACGGCGCTGACCTGCGGGGCCGACTGCGACACGGCCGCCGGGGTCAAGGACTTCATCGGCTACGGCACGGCCAACGACTTCGAGACCGCCGCCGCCCCGGGCCTGTCCAACACCACCGCCGACCTGCGCGGCGACGGGCCCGACACGGACAACAACGCGGCCGACTTCGCCGCCGGCGCGCCCGACCCGCGCAACACCGGCGCGACCACCCCGCCGCCGGACCCGGGCGTGCCCGGGCTGCGGATCCACGACATCCAGGGCGCGGCCCAGGTCTCGCCGAAGGTCGGCGTCAAGGTCGCCGACGTGCCCGGCATCGTGACCGCCCGCTCCGGCACCGGCTTCTGGTTCCAGGACCCGGAGCCGGACGCGGACGTGGCCACCAGCGAGGGCCTGTTCGTCTTCACCCGGACCGCGCCCACCGCGGCGGTCGGGGACGCGGTCACCGTGACCGGCACGGTCGCCGAGTTCCGCCCCGGCGGCGCCGCGACCAACCTCAGCACCACCGAGCTGACCGGCGCGGTCGTCACCGTCACGGCCTCCGGGCAGGCGCTGCCGGGCCCGGTCGTGGTCGGCCCGGGCGGCCGGGTGCCGCCGTCCACGGTGATCGAGAACGACGCCAACGGCAACGTGGAGACGACCGAGACCGTGTTCGACCCGGCCAACGACGGGCTGGACTTCTGGGAGTCGCTGGAGGGCATGAGCCTGTCGATCACCGACGCCCAGGTCGTCGGCCCGACCAACTCCTTCGACGAGACCGTGGTCGTCCCGCCGGGCTCGACCGTCCGCACCAACCGCGGCGGCATCGTGGCCCGGGCCACCGACTTCAACCCCGAGCGGGTCGTCGTCACCGACACCCTGGCGACCGTGCCGCGGGCCAACGTCGGCGACGTGTACGCCGGCGCCACGGTCGGCGTGCTGGACTACAACTTCGGCAACTTCGAGCTGCTGCCGACCACCTCGCCGACGCTGCGCAGCGGCGGCCTGCAGCGCGAGGTCACCAAGACGCCCAACCTGCTGCAGCTGTCGGTCGCCACCTTCAACGTGGAGAACCTGGCCCCGACCGACCCGCAGACGAAGTTCGACGGGCTGGCCCAGCTGGCCGTGCGCAACCTGAAGTCGCCCGACGTGCTGGCCCTGGAGGAGATCCAGGACAACAGCGGCGCCGTGGACGACGGCGTGGTCGCGGCCGACCAGACGATCGCCAAGCTCACCGCGGCCATCCGGGCCGCCGGCGGCCCGGCGTACCAGAGCCGGTCGATCGACCCGGTCAACGACCAGGACGGCGGCCAGCCCGGCGGCAACATCCGGGTCGTGTTCCTCTACCGGACCGACCGCGGGCTGTCGTTCGTGGACCGGCCGGGCGGCACGTCGACCTCGGCCACCACCGTCACCCGGGACGCGGCCGGCAAGCCGCACCTGTCGGCCTCGCCGGGCCGCATCAACCCGGCCAGCCCGGCCTGGGAGGACAGCCGCAAGCCGCTGGCGGGCGAGTTCCGCTGGCGCGGGCAGACGGTCTTCGTCATCGCCAACCACTTCGTGTCCAAGGGCGGCGACGACCCGCTGTTCGGCCGGTTCCAGCCGATCCAGGAGCCGTCGGCGGTGCAGCGGGGCCAGCAAGCCACCGCGGTCCGCGACTTCGCCGACCAGCTGGTGGCGGCGGACCGGCGGGCCAAGGTCGTGGTCGTCGGTGACCTCAACGACTTCGACTTCTCCGGCACCGTGAACACGCTGACCTCGTCCGGCTCGCTGGTCGACCTGCCCCGGACGCTGCCGCAGGCCGAGCGC
>DATINN010000043.1:0-6935 GCA_035474175.1 Mycobacteriales bacterium
GGCCGGGTCAGCAGCTCCTGCCGGCGCAGCCGCAGCGCGATCCGGCGCTCGACGTCGGCCGGCGGGACCTCCGCGGCCGCCGTCACGATCGCCCGCGCGTACGCCGGTGTCTGCAGCAGGCCGGGCACCAGCGGGCCGGCGTGCTGCTCGATGCGGGCGGCGCCGTCCTCCAGTCCGAAGAACCGGCTCGACCCGGCCGGCACGACATCGGCGTAGTCCTGCCACCAGGCCCGGCGCCGGGCGGCGCGGACCAGGTCGGCGAGGGTGGCGCGCTGGCTGCCGGCCACCCCGTACAGGTCGAGCATGGCGGCGACATCGGTGGCCTGGGCCGACACGGTGCCGGTCTCGATCCGGCTGATCTTGCCGGCGGAGCACTCCAGCCGGCCGGCGACCTCGGTGATGGTCAGGCCCGCGGCCGAGCGGAGCCGGCGCAGCTCCTGCGCGAGGCGGCGGCGGCCCACCGCCGGGCTGTCCGGCGCCGGCATGCCCACCACTGTCGCAGACCTTCCTTTCGCCAGCAAATTACGATCTGCAACTTGCAGATCACCCTCGGGAGGCTCAGACTGCTCGGCGCGGGGGGTCGCCTCGGCCCGGCACGGGGGCGGGCGGTGGCGACCCTCCGTCGACCGTTCCGGTGACCTCGCCCAGGGCGACCGACCCGGCCCGGGCCGAGATCGTCACCGTGTCGCCGTCCTCCAGGTAGGCCCGGGTGGTCCCGTCCGGCAGCCGCAGCGGGTCCCGCCCGCCGCGGGTCAGCTCCAGCAGCGAGCCGAGCTGGTCGGCGCCGTCGCCGGAGACGGTGCCGGACGCGAACAGGTCGCCGGTCCGGAGCGAGGCGCCGTTCGCGGTCAGGTGGGCCAGTTGCTGGGCCGCGGTCCAATACAGGGCGGCGGCCGGCGGCCTGCTGATGACGTGCCCGTTCAACCGGACCTCGAGGGTCAGGTCGAGTCCCGGCCCGGCCGGCAGCAGGTGCTCCAGCGGGCGCGGGTCCTGCGCGGGCGGGTCGACGAAGGCCGGCTCCAGCGCGGCCAGCGGCACCACCCAGGGCGAGACGCTGGTGAGGAACGACTTGCCCAGGAACGGCCCCAGCGGGCGGGTCTCGAACGCCTGGATGTCGCGGGCGCTCCAGTCGTTGACCAGGACCACGCCGAAGACGTGCGCGCGCCAGTCGGCCGCGGCCACGGGCGTGCCGCGGTGCGACGGGACGCCGACGACGAAGCCGACCTCGGCCTCGATGTCCAGCCGCTCGCTCGGCCCGTACCGGCCCGGCCCGAGGACGCCGCGCGGCCGGACCACCGGGGTGCCGGAGACGGCGACCGTGCCGGACCGGCCGTGGTAGCCGATCGGCAGGTGCTTCCAGGCCGGCGGCAGCGCCGGGGCGTCCGGGCGGAAGATCCGCCCGACGTTCGTGGCGTGCTGCTCGGAGGAGTAGAAGTCGACGTAGTCGGCGACCGTGAACGGCATCGTGGGCGGTTCCAGGTCGGCCCGGGCCATCTCGACCGCGCGCCGGTGGGCGGCGGTGTCCTCCGTCAGGATCGTGCACAGCGCGTCCCGGACGGCCGCCCACGTGTCCGGACCGGCGGCCAGGAGCCGGTCCAGCGACGGCCCGGCCACCCGGCGGCCCAGGTCCGGGTCGACCGGCGTCAGCACCGCGGCCAGATCGAGCACGCCGTCACCGAGCCGGACCACCACCCGCCCGCCGACGACGCCGTACGGCAGGTTGTCGATCCCGAACCCGCTGCCCTCCGGCACCTGCACCCAGCTCACGCCGCCGGACGCTACCGGGCCGGCCGCCCGGGTGGTGCTCCCGGCCAGGGCGTACTACTGGGAGGGGCAAATACCACTCGGAGTGGTACGCGTCGCGGGCGGCTGGGGTTGACGGCCGGGGACGCGGCGGCGAGGGTCAGACCTGGGGACAGCGCCGTCCCCGAGGCGGAGAAGGAGGCGGCGATGCCGTACTACCGGCAGGTCGGAGAGCTGCCGCGCAAGCGGCACACGCAGTTCCGCAAGCCCGACGGCGGGCTGTACGCGGAGGAGCTGATGGGCTCCGACGGCTTCTCCGCCGACTCGGCGCTGCTCTACCACGAGCACCTGCCGACCGCGATCGTCGACTCCCGGGTGTGGGACGAGCCCGCCTCGGTGCTGACCGCCAACCACCCGCTGCTGCCGCGGCACCTGCGGACGTCCAAGCTGGACGCCGGCGCGGGCGACGCGATCACCGGGCGGCAGCTGCTGCTGGCCAACGACGACGTGCGGATCTCGTACTCGGTGGCGTCCGCGCCGTCGCCGCTGTATCGCAACGCGGTCGGCGACGAGTGCGTGTTCGTGGAGTCCGGGACGGCCACGGTCGAGACGGTCTTCGGGGCGCTGGAGGTCGGGCCCGGCGACTACGTGCTGCTGCCGACGTCGACCACGCACCGCTGGGTGCCCGGCGGCGACGAACCGCTGCGGACCCTCGTGGTCCAGGCCGGCGGGCACATCGGGCCGCCGCGGCGCTACCTGTCGGGGCGGGGGCAGTTCCTGGAGTCCTCGCCGTACTGCGAGCGGGACCTGCGCGGGCCGTCCGCGCCGCTGATCGCCACCGGGTCCGACGTGGACGTGCTGGTGCGGCACCGGGCCGGGACGTCGGTCCTCACCTACGCCGACCACCCCTTCGACGTGGTCGGCTGGGACGGCTGCCTCTACCCGTACGCATTTCATGTATCGGACTTCGAGCCCATCACAGGCAGGATTCACCAGCCGCCGCCGGTGCACCAGACGTTCGAGGGGCCCAACTTCGTCATCTGCTCGTTCGTGCCGCGGAAGGTGGACTACCACCCGCTGGCGGTGCCGGTGCCGTACAACCACGCCAACGTGGACTCGGACGAGGTGCTGTTCTACGCGGCCGGCGACTACGAGGCGCGGCGCGGGTCGGGGATCGAGCAGGGGTCGATCTCGCTGCACCCGAGCGGGTTCACGCACGGGCCGCAGCCGGGGGCGGTCGAGCGCGCGCTCGGGGCCGAGCGCTTCGACGAGCTCGCGGTCATGGTGGACACGTTCCGCCCGCTCCTGCTCGCCCCGGCCGGCCTCTCCTGCGAAGACCCCGGCTACGCCTGGACCTGGTCCGGCCGCCGCCCGTGATCCCCCTTGCGGGACTGGATCGTCCCTGACACGATTGTCGTGCCGTCGGCGGTGATACCGGCGGAAGTGGGCCCGGCTCCTCTCCGGACGGTGAGCAGCCGGGTTTCGCGTTTCTAGCGGCCCAGCCGGACCAGCTCGACCAGCACCGGGTCGACCCGCCGCCGCCAGTCCCCGCCCGCTCCGACGGCCCAGGCAATCGCGTCCGCCGACCACAGCATCGGCTCCTCGTGCGGCCGCAGGTGCTGGTATTCCAGCTGCCCGGTGCCGTGCTTGCGCAGCGCCGCGTCCAGCGTGAGCACGTCCAAGTGATTCATGCTCTCGCGGCTCTCCAGGATCAGCCGCCGGGCGCCGGCCGGGGCGACGTCGGCCACCAGTGCCGCCAGGCAGAGCTCCCGGCTCTCCTTGACCGCGCCCGGGCTGGTGTAGACCCGTGCCCGCAGGCCGAGCCGGACCAGCTCGGCCAGGATCGCGCGCCGACGGGCGTCGTTCTCCTTGGCGAAGTGGACCCGGCGCTGGCCCGGACGGCACAGCGCGCGCAGCGCGGATCGCAACGGATCGGGCGAGCCCGGCACCAGCACGGCACAGAGGAGGTAGTCCTGCCGCTCGGACTCGTCGACGTACACGTGCATCGGGACAGGATGCCGTATGGCGACAGGTTTGGGACGCAGTGCCGGGCGGGCGGGGCGTCGGTAGCATCGAAGGGTGACTGCGGGACGGACCAGGGGTGTGGCGCGGCCGATCCGGAAGTTCGGGGATCCGGTGCTGCGGACGCCGGCCGATCAGGTCGTCGACTTCGACGAGGCGCTGGCGCAGCTGATCGACGACATGTTCGCGTCGATGTACGCGGCCGAGGGCGTCGGGCTGGCCGCCAACCAGATCGGCGTCGGCCTGTCGGTGTTCGTCTTCGACTGCGCCGACGAGTCCGGCACCCGCCACGTCGGGCACGTGGTCAACCCGGTGCTGGTCTCCGCCGGCGGCGAGGTCGACGACGACTACGAGGGCTGCCTGTCCATCCCGGGGCTGCACTACGAGACCGAGCGCGCGTCGTACGCGGCGGTCGAGGGCGTGGACCTGACCGGCGCGCCGGTGCACCACGCCGGGGACGGGCAGTTCGCCCGCTGCCTGCAGCACGAGACCGACCACCTCAACGGCCTGCTCTTCGTCGACCGCCTCCGCGGCCGGACCAAGCGCAAGGCCATGCGCGAGGTCATGGCCACCGACTGGACCGACCACTAGGCAGCCGGCCGGGGCCGGGTCAGCGGTCGTCGGTGTCGTCGGCCTCGGGGACGGTGTCCGCGGCCGGATCGGCCGCGGCCGCCGCCGCCACCGCGGCGGCGACCGTCGAGGCCACCTTCGGGTCGAACACGCTGGGGATCACGTACGACGGGTTGAGCTGCTCGTCGGTCACGACCGCCGCCAGCGCCGCCGCCGCGGACAGCAGCATCGACGTGGTGATGTTGCGCGCCCGCGCGTCCAGCAGCCCCCGGAACACCCCCGGGAACGCCAGCACGTTGTTGATCTGGTTGGGGTAGTCGCTGCGCCCGGTCGCGACCACCGCCGCGACCTCCCGGGCCGCGTCCACGTCGACCTCCGGGTCCGGGTTGGCCAGCGCGAACACCACCGGCTGGGGCGCCATCAGCCGCAACCAGGCCGGGTCGATCACGCCCGCCGCCGACACCCCGATCACCACGTCCGCGTCGGTCAGCGCCTCCTGCAGCCCCCCGGTCGCCCCGGCCGGGTTGGTCCGCTCGGCCAGCCGCAGCTTCGACCCGGACAGCCGCTCGTCCGCGGGCGAGAGGATGCCCTCCTTGTCCCAGACCAGCAGCCGCCGCACGCCCGCCTCCAGCAGCAGCTCGACCACCGCCGTCCCGGCCGCCCCGGCCCCGCAGACCACGATCTTGACCTGGCGCAGCGTCTTGCCCACGCACCGCAGCGCGTTGGTGAGCGCGGCCAGCACCACGATCGCGGTCCCGTGCTGGTCGTCGTGGAAGACCGGGATGTCCAGCAGCTCCCGCAGCCGCCGCTCGACCTCGAAGCAGCGCGGCGCGGAGATGTCCTCCAGGTTGATCCCGCCGAACCCGGGCGCGATCGCCTTGACCACCGCGACGATCTCGTCCACGTCGGTGGTGTCCAGGCAGATCGGCCAGGCGTCGATCCCGGCGAACCGCTTGAACAGCGCCGCCTTCCCCTCCATCACCGGCAGCACCGCGCCCGGCCCGAGGTCGCCCAGCCCGAGCACCGCGGTCCCGTCGGTGACGACGGCGACGGTGTTGCCCTTCACGGTCAGCCGCCGCACGTCGTCGGGGTTGCGGGCCAGCGCCAGGCAGACCCGCGCCACCCCGGGCGTGTACGCCATGGACAGGTCGTCCCGGGTGCGCAGCGGCACCTTCGACTGGATCTCGATCTTCCCACCCAGGTGCAGCAGGAACGTCCGGTCGCTGACCTTGTGCACGCTGACGCCCTCGACGGCGCCGAGCGCGGCCACGACCTCGTCCGCGTGCTCCCCGTTGACGGCCGAGCAGGTCACGTCGACGGTGATCCGGTCGTGCCGGGACTCGGCCACGTCGATCGCGGTCACCACGCCCCCGGCGGTGCCGACCGCGGTGGCGATCCGCCCCACGACGGCCGGGTCCGGGTCGGCCTGCAGCCGGACGGTGATCGAGTATGACGCGCTCGTCGGGACCGGACGCCTCGGCCGCTCCGGCATCGTTCCGGTGCCGGACGGATCCACGCTGACCATGCCGTTGATCCTGCCATCGGCAGGGACCGGGTGGTGTCGCCGTAGTGCGGGACCGGCGGGGTCAGGGCCGGCAGTCAGCAGACGCAGTCGTCCGGCACGTTGCCGAAGATCTTCGTCCGGTCCCGGATCAGCACGTTGACGGTCAGGACGCCGCCGCCGGTGTCCGCCGCCGTGTTGCCGGTGATCACGCCGGTGTGCAGGGTGGTGAACCCCTCGGCGAAGATCCCGCCGCCGACGCCGCCGGACGTGTTGCCCTTGATGTCGGTCGACCACATGGTCAGGTCGCCGGCGTTGAAGATGCCGCCGCCGTCGGACGGGGTCCGGTTGAGCGACACCAGCGACCGGACCAGCTCCAGGTCACCGAGGTTGAGGATGCCGCCGCCGGCCCCGGCGCTGCGGTTGCGGGTGACCAGGACCCGGGTCGCGGTGAGGGTGCCGACGTTCTGGATGCCGCCCCCGCCGCTGCCGTCGGCGGCGTTGCCGTCGCGGATGATCAGGTCGGTCAGCGTGACCGTGGCCTCGGGCTCGATTCGCAGCACCCGGACGGTGCCGCCGCCGCTGAGCACCGGCCGGTTCACCCCGAACGTGGTGCCGGCCAGGGTCAGGTCCTTCCTGATGACCGTCGATCCCGGGCACGTGCCGGTGACGGTGAGCCGGGCGCCCGCGCCGGCGGCGTCGACCGCGGCCTGCACCGTGCCGAAGGTGGTGGCGCCGTTGCTCACCCGGCAGGGCGGCGGGGTGGCGCCGGCCGGCACCGCGCCGGCGATCACGCTCCCGCCGACGAGCCCGGCCACCAGCACCGCCTTGACCGCACGCCGCGCCATCGCGCACCCCCTCGGGACCGGGTCCCACCGGAATGTCCCACGGGTGACCTGTCCGGACAATGCGCCCGTCGGCGCATCACCGACCGGCTGATCAGACGGTCAGACCCGGCCGAGCCAGTCGCGGAGGCGGTGCGGGCGGACCAGGAAGGCCTCCGCCTCCAGCGCGGCGACCGCGATGCGGGGCAGCTCGCGCGCGGACGGGAAGCAGAGGAAGCGCGGCTCCCACGCCGGCTGAAACTTGGCGTTGAACC
>DATINN010000044.1:0-10786 GCA_035474175.1 Mycobacteriales bacterium
GCCGCCGCCCGCTGCCGCACGCCCTCGGGCGACCCGTCACCCCAGATCCGGTCGGGCAGGATCCCGCGGTGCCGCTCGTCGATCGGGTCGTCGCAGACCGCCTGCCCGACCAGGTGGTTGGAGATCGCGAAGACGGAAAGGTCGTACTTGGCCAGCAGCGCCCGCCGTCCGTCCACATAGGACGGATCGGCGAGCGCCCGGTCGACCTCGAAGTGGTCACCCCAGCAGGCGATCTCCAGCCCGTCGTACCCCCACCCGGCGGCCAGCCGGCACACCTCCTCGAACGGCAGGTCGGCCCACTGGCCGGTGAACAGGGTGACGGGTCGGGGCATCGGTCCTCCAGGGTCAGCGGGCTCCGAGGATGTGTTCCAGCGCGAGCTGGTCGAGGTGCTCGTAGTGCATGCCCCGGACGGCCGCGGCCTCCGGGTCGAAGGCCTCGGAGCCGGCCGAGGACAGCAGCTGCTCCCAGCCCTCACCGCTGCCCGCGGTCGGGGTGGCCAGCTCCGGGACGCGCGACGCGGCCAGCGCCTCGGCCACCTCCGGGTCGGCCCGGAAGGACTCCACCCGCTCCTTGAGCAGCAGGTACGTCCGCATGCAGCCGGCGGCCGAGGTCCACACGCCGGAGATGTCCTCCGTGCGCGGCGGCTTGAAGTCGAAGTGCCGCGGGCCGGTGTAGGCCGGGCCGGTGCCGCCCGCGCCCTCCAGCAGGT
Source organism: Mycobacteriales bacterium (assembly GCA_035474175.1). GTDB lineage: Bacteria > Actinomycetota > Actinomycetes > Mycobacteriales > CADCTP01 > CADCTP01. The sequence goes on from DATINN010000044.1 coordinate 711, forward strand.
CGACGGTGAAGAACGCCGACTTCAGGTCGCCGGTGCCGAACCGCAGGTCCTGGTCGTACCGGACGCCGTGCTGGCCGTTGAGGTCGATGTGGAACAGCTTGCCGGCCCACAGCGCCTGGGCGATGCCCATCGTGTAGTTGAGCCCGGCCATCTGCTCGTGCCCGGTCTCCGGGTTCACGCCGACCATCTCGGGGTGCTCGAGCCGCTCGATGAACGCCAGCGCGTGGCCCACGGTCGGCAGGAAGATGTCCCCGCGCGGCTCGTTGGGCTTCGGCTCCAGCGCGAACCGGATGTCGTAACCCCGGTCCAGCACGTACTGGCAGAGCAGGTCGAAGGCCTCCTTGAACCGGTCGTACGCCGCCTTGAGGTCCTTGGCCGCGTCCGACTCGGCGCCCTCCCGGCCGCCCCACATCACGTACGTGGTGGCGCCGAGCTCGGCCGCCAGCTCGATGTTGCGCATCACCTTGCGCAGCGCGAACCGCCGGACGTCCCGGTCGTTGGCGGTGAACGCGCCGTCCTTGAACACCGGGTGGGTGAACAGGTTGGTGGTCGCCATCGGCACGGTCAGCCCGGTCTCGGCCAGCGCGTCCTTGAACCGCTGCACGAGCTTCTCCCGCTCGGAGTCGGACGCGCCGAACGGGATCAGGTCGTTGTCGTGGAACGTCACGCCGGCGGCGCCGAGCTCGGCCAGCCGGTGCACGGTCTCGACCGGGTCCAGCGGCGGCCGGGTGGCGACGCCGAAGGGGTCGGCGCCGGGCCAGCCCACGGTCCAGAGCCCGAAGGTGAACCGGTCGTCCTTGGTGGCGACAGGGGTGAGAGCAGTCACACTTCCTCCACTTCCGTCCAGCAGCCGCGGTCCTCAGCGGATCGCTGCACCGCGTCCAGGACCAGCTGCACCTGCAGCCCGTCCTCGAAGGACGGTAGTGGGTCCTTACCCGCTGCCACCGCGTCCACCAGGTCCTTGACCTCGTGGACGAACGTGTCGCCCCAGCCGAGCACGTGGCCGGGCGGATACCAGCCCGACAGGTACGGGTGGCCGGGCTCGGTGACGACCACCCGGCGGAAGCCCTGCAGCTCCGGGTCCTCCGTGCCGTCCAGGAACTCCAGCTCGTTGAGCCGTTCCAGGTCGAAGGCGAGGCTGCCGGTGGAGCCGTTGACCTCGACCCGGATCGCGTTCTTGCGCCCGGTGGCGAACCGGGGCGCCTCGTACGTCGCGATCGCGCCGCCGTCGAGCCGGCCGAAGAACAGGGCGGCGTCGTCCACGGTGACGTCGCCGACCTCGGTGCCGCCGGACGCGGACAGCCCGGAGCTGGCCGAGGGCAGCGGCCGCTGCCGGACGAACGTCTCCAGCAGCGCGTTGACCCCGGTCAGCCGCTGCCCGGTGACGAACTGGGTGAGGTCGACGATGTGCGCGCCGATGTCGCCGAGCGCGCCGCTGCCGGCCTGGTCCGCCCGCAACCGCCACACCAGCGGGAACTGCGGGTCCACGATCCAGTCCTGCAGGTATTGCGCCCGGACGTGCCGGACGGTGCCGATCCGCCCGGCCGCGACCAGCTGCCGGGCGAAGGCGACGGCCGGCACCCGCCGGTAGTTGAAGCCGACCATCGAGCGCACCCCGGCCGCCCCGGCCTCCCGGGCCGCGGCCGTCATCGCGCGGGCCTCGGCCACCGTGTTGGCCAGCGGCTTCTCGCAGAGCACGTGCTTGCCGGCGGCGAGCGCGGCCACGGCGATCTCGGCGTGGCTGGAGCCGGGCGTGCAGATGTCGACCAGCTGCACGTCGTCCCGCTGCAGCACCGCCTTCCAGTCGGTCTCCACCGACGCCCAGCCGAGCCGCTGGGCGGCCGCGGTCACGGCCGGCCGGTTGCGTCCGCACAGGACGGCCATGCGCGGGTCCAGCGGGAGGTCGAAGACCCGGCCGGCGGTGCGCCAGGCCTGGGAGTGGGCGGCACCCATGAAGGCGTAGCCGACCATGCCGACCCCGAACGGAACCGGCGAGTCCGGTGCGGACATCAGCCGGCCCCTCAGGACTCGAAGCCGAGGGACAGGTACTTGTCCACGTTGTCCTTGGTGATCGTCTCCGACGCCAGCGTCAGCGACTTCGGCACCTGCTTCTCCACCAGGTCGGACAGGCCCTTGTCCTGGGCGATGAGCCGGGCCAGCGCGACCGCCGAGGAGGCCATGGTCGGGCTGTAGGTCACCGTGGCCTTGAGCACGCCGGTGCCCTTCTTGATCTCCCGCATCGCGTTGGCCGAGCCGGCCCCGCCGACCATGAAGAACTCGCTCCGCTTGGCCTGGGTGATCGCGGCCAGCACGCCGATGCCCTGGTCGTCGTCGTGGTTCCACATCGCGTCGATCTTCGGCTGGGCCTGCAGCAGGTTGGCCGCGACCGACTGCCCGGACTCGACGGTGAACTGCGCCGCCTGCCGGGCGGTGACCGAGAAGCCGTACTTGGCCAGGGTCTCCTTGAAGCCGCGGCTGCGGTCCTGGGTCAGCTGCAGGCTGTCGATGCCGGCGATCTCCACGATCACCGGGTTGCTGACGCCCTTGGCCTTGAGCTGGTCCCCCACGTACGTGCCGGCGGAGACGCCCATGCCGTAGTTGTCGCCCTTGATCAGGGTCCGGTACGCCTGCGGGGTGTCGAACTCCCGGTCCAGGTTGACCACCGGGATGCCGGCGTCCATGGCCTTGCGCGCGACCGCGGTCAGCGCCTTGCCGTCGAAGGGCAGGATCACCAGCGCGCTGACCTTCTTGGCGATCAGCGTCTCCACCGAGGAGATCTGCCGGGTGACCTCGTTGGTCGCCTCGACCGGCTCGAAGGTGACGTCGGTGAACTTCTTGGCCGAGTCGGTCGCGTTCTTGCTGATGGCGGCGATCCAGCCGTGGTCGGCCTGCGGGGCGGAGAAGCCGATGGTGACCTTGGTGCCCGGGGCGGCGTTGTCGTTGTTGCCGACCGCCGCCTGGTTGTTGTTCCCGGTGTCGGTGCTGTCGGGGTCGTTGCTGGTGCAGGCGGCGAGCACCGCACCGGCGCCGACGACCCCGCCGACGGCGAGGAAGCGCCGCCGGTCGAAGCCGGTGCGGAGGTCTGACATGGAACGCTCCTTCGGACGTGCCCGGAGTGTCCGGGCAGGACAGGGTGCGGCGCGGCGGCACGGCGCGGCGGAGGTCGACGGCGCGCCGGCGCCGACCCCGCCGGCGGACTAGGGCGCGGCCGCCCGGCCGCGCCGCTGCAGCAGCACGGCGGCGACGATGATGAGGCCCTTGGCGATGTTCTGGACCTCGGTCGGGAGGTTGTTCAGCACGAACAGGTTGGTGATCGTGGTGAAGACCACCACGCCGAGGATCGAGCCGATCAGCGTGCCGCGGCCGCCGGTCAGGAGCGTGCCACCGATGATGACGGCGGCGATGGCGTCCAGCTCGTAGAGGTCGCCGTGGGTGCTGGAGCCGGTGGTGGTCCGGGCCATGATCATGATGGCGGCGATGCCGCAGCACAGCCCGGAGATCACGTAGAGCAGCGCGCTGTGCCGGCGGACGTCGATGCCGGCCAGCCGGGCCGCCTCGGGGTTGCCGCCGACGGCGAACGTGCGCCGGCCGAACGTGGTCCGGTTGAGCACCACCCAGCCGACCGCGATGACGGCCGCGAACAGGTAGACCAGCAGCGGGATGCCGAGCACGTCGGTGGTCGCGATCTGGTTGATCGAGTCGGCGGTGACCAGCTGGGTGCGCCGGTCCGACAGCGACTGGGCCAGCCCGCGGGCGGAGACCAGCATCGCCAGCGTCACGATGAACGGCACCAACCGCCCGTACGCGATGAGCACCCCGTTGACCAGGCCCGCGCCCATGCCGACGAGCAGCGCGCAGATCACCATCACGACCGGGCCGTAGTCCTGGGTGGCCAGCGTGGTGGCCCAGACCGAGGCCAGCGCGACCAGCGCCCCCACGGACAGGTCGATCCCGCCGCCGATGATCACGAACGTCATGCCGACCGTGACCACGCCGATGATGGACGCGCTGACCAGGATGTTGAGGATGTTGCTGCGGGTCAGGAACTGCCCGTCGGTGGTGGCGATGCCGACGACGGCCAGGATGACCAGCACCCCGACCAGGCCGAGGTTGCGCACCTCGGACAGCCGGCCGCCCAGCCGGGGCCGCGCGGTGGCGGTCGCGGCCCGCTCGACCCGGCCCTGCTCGTCGACGGGCGGGACGACCACGTCGGCCGGCACCGCCGGTGCCTCGGTCCGGTCGGTCATGCCACGGCCCCTTCCATGACGAGGTCGAGGACCCCGGACTCGTCGATCTCGCCGGCCGGGCCGGTGTGCACGACCCGGCCCTCGCGGATCACCAGGACCCGGTCGGACAGGCCCAGCACCTCGGGGATCTCGCTGGAGACCATGAGCACGCCGACGCCGGAGTCGGCCAGCGAGCGGACCAGCCGGTAGATCTCGGTGCGGGCGCCGACGTCGACGCCGCGGGTGGGCTCGTCCAGGATCAGCAGCCGGCAGCCGCGCAGCAGCCAGCGGGCCAGCACGACCTTCTGCTGGTTGCCGCCGGACAGCGCCCGCACCAGCCGGCGCGGGTCGGCCGGGCGGACGTCGAGCTGCTCGGCCACCGCCGCCGCGGCCGCGAGCTCCGGGCCGGACAGCACGAACCCGCCGCGGCTGAACCGGCCCAGGCTGGAGACCGACACGTTGCGGTAGACCGGCTCGTGCAGCAGCAGGCCCTGGCTCTTGCGCTCCTCCGGGGCCAGGCCCAGGCCGGCCCGGATCGCGGCCGGCACCGAGCCGGGCCGCAGCCGCTTGCCGTCGACGACGACCTCGCCCGCGGCCGCCTTCCGGGCGCCGTACACGGTCTCGACGATCTCCGAGCGGCCGGAGCCGACCAGCCCGGCCAGGCCCACAATCTCTCCACTGTGGACGGTGAAGGACACGTCGGCGAACTCGCCCGGGCGGGTCAGCCCCTCGACGCGGAGGATCTCGGCCCCGCCGGCCGGTGCGGCGGCGGCGCGCGGGAACGCGTATTCCACGGTGCGGCCGGTCATCAGCCGGACGACCTCGGCCGTCGGCGTGGTCCGGGCCGGCAGCCCGACGGCGACCGTGCGGCCGTCCTTGAGGACCGTGACCCGGTCGCCGATCTCGCGGATCTCGTCCAGCCGGTGGGAGATGTAGACGACGGCGACCCCGTCGGCGGTGAGCTGGCGGATGACCCGGAACAGGTTGGCCACCTCGCCGGAGTCGAGCACCGCGGACGGCTCGTCCATGACGATCAGCCGGGCGTGGTGGGACAGCGCGCGGGCCATGCTGACGACCTGCTGGCCGGCCGCGGACAGCGAGCCGACCTCCCGGGTGGCCCGGATGTCGGGGTGGCCGAGCCGGGCCAGCAGCGCGGTGGCGGCCTCGTTCATGGCGCCGCGGCGGCTGAAGCCGAGGGTGGCGGGCTCGTGGCCGAGGAACACGTTCTCCGCCACCGACAGACCGGCGACGAGGTCGAGCTCCTGGTAGATGGTGGCCAGGCCGGCCCGCAGCGCCGCGACCGGGGTGCCGAAGGAGACCGGCGCGCCCTGCCAGTGGATCTCGCCCTCGTCGGCCCGGTGCGCGCCGGAGAGCACCTTGATCAGCGTGGACTTGCCGGCGCCGTTCTGACCGAGCAGGCAGTGCACCTCACCGGGGGCGACCTCGAGGTCGACGCCGTCCAGGGCGCGCACCCCGGGGAACTCCTTCACCACCCCGCGCACGGTCAGCAGAGCGTCCACGCGTCACCTCCGGTCACCGACCCGCAACAGGCGGCGGTGCCGCGAACGCTAGAGGAGCTTGGTCGAGCGGCACAAGCACTTCGGACCGGAACGTTACGAACTTCTGCCCGTTACGGACGAAAGTCGCGCCGGGTCGTCGGCGGGCGCCGTCTGCCCCCCGTCAGGCGCGCACAGATGGGACCGCGAGACGGCGTACGGCGGGGACATCTGCCCGGTGCCGGCGAAAGTCAGCCCGCGGCGTACACGCGGTCGCTGATCAGGCGGGCGGCGCCGACGACGCCGGCCTCGCCGCCCAGCTCGGACAGCACGATCGGCATGTTGCCGGTGGCCAGCGGCAGCGAGCGGCGGTAGACCACGCCGCGGATCTCGGCCAGCAGCGCGTGCCCGATGCCGGCCACCCCGCCGCCGATCACCACCAGCCCGGGGTTGAAGAAGCTGACCAGCCCGGCCAACACCTGGCCCACCCGGCGGCCGCCGTCGCGGATCATCGCCACCGACACCGGGTCGCCGGCCCCGGCCGCGGCGGCCACGTCGGCGGCGGTGAGCCGGCCGGTCTGCGCCAGCAGCGCGGCCAGCTCCGGCGAGCGGTCCGAGCGGGCCGCGGCCAGCGCGTCCCGGGCCAGCGCGGTGCCGCCGAAGAACGCCTCCAGGCAGCCGGTGTTGCCGCAGGTGCACAGCGGCCCGCTGTCGTCGACCCGGATGTGGCCGATGTCGCCGGCGCTGCCGGACACCCCGCGGTAGACCTCGCCGCCGACCACGATCCCGCAGCCGATCCCGGTGCCGATCTTGACGAACAGGAAGTCGTCGGCGCTGCGGGCGATGCCGGCGTGCTTCTCCCCCAGCGCCATGATGTTGACGTCGTTGTCGACCAGCACGGGGCAGCCCAGCTCGGCCGCGAACGCGTCCCGGACCGGGTAGTGGTTCCAGCCCGGCATGAGCGGCGGCGACACCGGCACGCCCTCGGCGTAGCTGACCGGGCCCGGCAGCCCGGCACCGGCGCCGGCGTAGCCGCGGGCGGCGCCGTCCGCCCACAGCTTGCCGACCATCTCCAGGACCCGCTTGATCACGACCTCGGGACCCTGCCGGACGTCGATCGGCTCGGACTCGCGCGAGAGCACCCGCAGCTCGCCGTCGGTCACGGCCACGTCGATCGAGGTCGCGCCGATGTCGATGCCGAGGAACCGGGTGTCCTGCGCGATCCGCACGATCGAGGACCGGCGCCCACCGCGGGAGGCGGCCAGCCCGGCCGTCTCGACCAGGCCGAGCTCGGCCAGCCGATCGAGCTCGACGGTCAGCCGGGACCGGGACAGCTCGACCGCGTCGCCGAGCTCGGCCCGCGACCGCGGCCCGTCGTCGCGCAGCAGCCGCAGCAGCCGGGCCTGGTGGGCGTTGTCCGGCCGCACGACTGCCATGGCCGGAACGGTACCCCCGCTCAGCGCAGCAGCGGGTCGGCCTTCGCCAGCACCTGCGCGTACGCCTCCCGGACGGCGGTGGCGGGCTCGGCGTCGGGCAGCGACTCGGCCGGGACGTCCCAGGCCGGCGGCTCGGCCGCGCCGGAGAGGGTCCAGGCCGCCTGCCGGGCCGCGCCGAGCGCGACGTACTCGGCCGGGTCCGGCAGCAGCACCGGCACGCCGAGGACGGCCGGGGCCAGCGCCCGCAGGGCGGCCGACTTCGCTCCCCCGCCGACCAGCATCGCCCGCCGGATCGGCACGCCGTGGGCGCGCAGCGCGTCCAGCCCGTCGGCCAGGCCGCAGAGCAGGCCCTCGACCGTGGCCCGGGCCAGCGTGGCCGGGGTGGCGTTGGCCCGGGACAGGCCGGTGATCAGCCCGCGGGCGTTGGGCAGGTCGGGGGTGCGCTCACCGTCCAGGAACGGCAGCAGCACCAGCCCGCCACTGTCCGGTGTGGACAGTGCCAGCTCGTCCAGCCGGGCCAGGTCGACGCCGAGCAGGGTGGCGGTGGCGGTGAAGACCCGGGCCGCGTTGAGGGTGCAGACCAGCGGCAGGAACCGGCCGGTGCCGTCGGCGAACCCGGCCACGATGCCGCTGGCGTCGGCGGTCGGCGTCTCGCTGATCGCGGCCACCACCCCGCTGGTGCCGATGGAGATGGTCACGTCGCCGGTGACCGTGCCCAGGCCGAGCGCGGCGGCCATGTTGTCGCCGGTGCCGGGGCCGAGCAGCGCGCCGGCCGCGGTCCGGGCGACCGGCTCGGCCGGACCGGCCACCGGCGGCAGCTCCAGGTCCCGCCCGAACGCCAGCCGCAGCAGGTCGGTGCGGTAGTCGCCTGTGGACGGTGCCCAGTAGCCGGTGCCGGAGGCGTCGCCGCGGTCGGTGCGGGCGCCGGCCACGCCGTCGGCCGACAGCCGCGCGGTGAGCCAGTCGTGCGGCAGCAGCACCTTCGCCACCCGGGCCGCGTTCTCCGGCTCGTGCTCGGCCAGCCAGCGCAGCTTGGTCACGGTGAAGCTGGCCACCGGCACCGAGCCGACCGCCTCGGCCCACTTCTCCGGACCGCCGAGCTCGGCCACGAGATCGGCGGCGGCGCCGGCCGAGCGGGTGTCGTTCCACAGCAGGGCCGGGCGGACGACCTCGCCGGCCTCGTCCAGGGTGACCATGCCGTGCTGCTGGCCGCCGACCGCGATCGCGGCCACGCCGTCCAGCAGGCCGCCGGAGGACGCGCTGTCCAGGGCGGCGGCCCAGACGGCCGGGTCGACCTCGGTCGCGTCCGGGTGCCCGGCCGAGCCGGACCGGACGACGGCGCCGGTGTCGGCGTCGCAGACCAGGATCTTGGTGGACTGGGTGGAGCAGTCGATGCCGGCGACGAGGGTGCTCATGCCCCGATCCTCCGCCACGAGGCCGCCGCCCGTCACGTACGGGCGGCGGCGCGCTCCTGCGAGCGGTGGGCCGGCGGGCCCGGCGCGGAGCCGGGCCGGTCGGCGAGCCCGGCGCGGAGGGCCGGGCTCGTTGGACCGGGCGGGCTGGCCCGGCACGGAGGGCCGGGCCGGCCGGCGGGTCAGCCGACGCGGAGGCCGAAGTGCCTCAGCTGCGCCGGGAGCTTGGTGTACCAGGTGTAGCAGCCCGACGCCGAGCGGGCCACGGCGATGCCGACCGCGGTGCGACCGGCGTACACCGGGGAGCCGCTGTCGCCGGGGTAGATGCAGATGCCCTTGACCAGGGCCAGGCCGGTGATGGTCCGGGCGGCCAGGCCGGGCGAGGCGTAGCGCAGCGAGGTGGTGGGGACGACGACGGTGCCGCAGCGGGTGCCGCCGGTCCGGCCGGCGGTGACGCAGACCCGCTCGCCGACCCGGGCGTCCCGCACGGCGGTGATGGCCTGCATGCGGGCCTTGCCGCCGGACAGCGCGAGGACCCGGGAGCTCGACTTGCGGGTGAGCTTGATCAGGCCGACGTCGGCCTTGGCGCCGGCGCCCTCGGTGCCCTTGCCGCCGTACTCCCAGCGGTAGCCCTTGCCCAGGGCCACGCCGGACTGGCGCCAGGTCGACCGGCCGCCCTCGTAGACGCAGTGCCCGGCGGTGACCATGAACCACCGGCCGTCCCAGGTGCGCACCGGCAGGCCGGCCGTGCAGGACACGCTCGAGGTCAGCATGAGCGCGCCGCCGGTGGTGGTCGTGCAGGCCCGGGGCGAGGTGCAGCCGACCCCCTCGGCCCGGTGCGGGACGGTCGCCTGAGCCGTCCCGGTGACCAGGGCGCTCAGCGTGACGGCCAGGACGACGATCCGGATCAAGCGGCTCACGATGCGGTCCTCCACCTCGGGAGTCGCCCGGTGGCGACCCGATGTGGTGACGCTATGTAGCTAGAACCGCAAGCTCAGGGCCGTACGGGTGACCGCAACCGTCCGGCACCCCGACTGCACCCGACGCGCAACTACGGAGAGTTACAGACCTAACTCGACGCGGGCCTGCTCGACGTACGCGGCCGCGGCCGCCCGGACCGCCGGGTCGTCCCGGTCCACCCCGCCGTCGAAGACGAGCTGCCAGCTCACACCGTCGTGGCCCGGCACCCGGCGGCCGACGACCCGGACGCCGCGGCGGGCCCCGGGCCGGCTCTCCTGACCCGGCAGCGGGTGGTGCCGGGTGAACGCGATCGCCTTCTGCACCCGGACCCGGACCGTCTGCGGGATGTCGCGCGGGGTGTCGAGCCGTACCGCCCGCGGCGGCTGCTCGACCAGCACCCCGTCCCCGCTGTCGACGGCCGGGATGATCGTGAGGATGCCGCCCTGCCAGGTGGCCTTGTCGATGAGGTGCCAGGCCAGCCGGTCGAGGTGGCCGGGCAGCCACAGGCCGAGCGGGGTGGCGACGACGGCACCACCGGGCGCCGGG
>DATINN010000045.1:0-1679 GCA_035474175.1 Mycobacteriales bacterium
CGTTCGGCTCGAAGGGCGGCCAGGCCGCGACGGTGGTGCAGGAGATCGCGTCCGTCGCAACCGGACACACGCCTGTGGACAGTCCCTCCACGGCCGCCACCATCGCGGCCCGGGTGGCGGCCCGGGCCGACTTCGGGCACCTGGGCCCGGTCGAGCGGGCCGTCATCGACCAGGTCACCGCGCCCGACGGGATCATCGGCTCGGAGGGGCTGGCGGCCTGGACCGCCCGGCGCAAGAAGGAGCCCTAGCTAGCCGCCGGTCGTCCCGTCGAGACACTCCCGGAGCAGGTCGGCATGACCGTTGTGCCGGTCGTACTCGCCGATCAGGTGGCAGTAGCCCCAGCGCAGCTGCATCGGGCCCCAGCGCTCGCTGCGGAAGACGTGGTCCAGGCTCAGCGGCGCCACCGCCCGGCGACACGCCTCCTGCTCGGCCAGCAGGCGGGCGTAGTCGCGCTCGGCGTTGTCCGGCTCGGCCGCGAAGGCGTCCTCGTACCGGCGCTCGATCGGCTCGGCGGCGAAGCGGCGGCGGAACCAGGAGCGCTCGACATCCGTGACGTGCCGGACCAGGCCGAGCAGCGACAGCGTCGACGGCGGGACCGTCCGCTCGGCCAGCTGCGCGCCGGTCAGGCCCGCGCACTTGTGCAGCAGCGTGGCCCGCCCGACCTCGAGAAACCCTTGCAGCATCGCCCGCTCGTCCGCCGCGAACGGCTCGTCCGGGCGGTCAACCGGCGGGGCGGTCCACATCGGACACCTCCTCCAGCCCGAAGTGGACGATCACGGCGGCGGCGACGTCGGCCGGGGTGCGGTGGGTGTTGTCGAGGCGGAGGTAGTCCGGCCCGTCGTAACGCCCGTCCGAGGCGAGCTGGTGGCGCTGGTCCAGCTCCAGCAGGTTGCGGCGGGCGAACGCGAGGTCGCGCTTGGACGGTTTCTCGGCCAGCCGGGTGGCGCCCTCGTTGCGGCGCAGCCGCTCCTCCTGGTCGGCCTGCAGCTCCAGGAACAGCACCCGGCCGCCGCGGCGCCGGAACGGTTCCGCGTACGCCTCGACCTCCTGCTCGTCCTCGGCCAGGTCGAACGCCCAGACGAACGTGAAGACCAGCCCGGGCAGGTCGCTGGCCGCGACTTCCTCGATGATGTCGTGCCGGAACCGCTGGACCAGCCGGGCCCCGGCCGGGCTGTCGTAGGAGAAGAAGCGCAGCACCGGCTCGATCGCGATGTGGTTGTGGAACAGGCGCAGCCCGGTGCGGGCGGCGATCTCCGCGCCGACCGTCATCTTGCCGACGGCCGGCGGTCCCACCACGAACAGCATCGTCCCGGTCACGGCTGCGACGCTAGCCATTCCCGGTTGCCCGGGCCACGGAGAATGAGCCCGTGCGCGCGATGGGAGCCGACCGCCGTACGCCGCCCATCCTGGCCGCTGCTCGCGCGGGCGGGAGGATCGGCTGGTGATCCTCCCGGCACCCGGTCGGGGTGAGCGGTCAGCGGCCGAGGGTGGTGAGGAGGTCGGCCGTGGTGGGGTCGAGGTGGGCGAGGGTGTGGTCCGGGCGCAGGAGGAGACGGCAGCCGTCGAGCTCGGTGTAGATCGCGTCGTCGTACCAGCCGTGGCGCTGATACTGGATCACGGCGAAGCGCTGGTGCCGCGGGGCGCAGGAGGCGGCGGCCGGGAGGTGGTCGAGGCGGGCG
>DATINN010000046.1:0-2003 GCA_035474175.1 Mycobacteriales bacterium
CCGTGCTCCTCGAGCACGATCTTCGTCGGCATGAACGTCGCCGGGTGCAGGCTGTTGACGGTGACCGCCGAGGCCGGCAGCCGCGACGCCAGCTCGAACCCGGAGATGATCTGGGCCAGCTTGCTCTGCCGGTAGGCCCGCTGCCCGGTGTAGTCCCGCTCCAGCATCAGGTCGCCGAAGTCGAGCGGGTGCTGGCCGAGCGAGGCCACGTGCACGATGCGGGCCGGCCCCGAGGCCAGCAGCAGCGGTAGCAGCGACTGGGTGAGCAGGAAGGGCGCCAGGTAGTTCACCGCGAACCGCAGCTCGTGCCCGTCCCGGCTCTCGGCCCGCTCCCGCCCGGCCGGCAGCCCGGACCCGACCCCGGCGTTGTTCACCAGCACGTCCAGCCGGTCCACAGTGGACAGCACCGCGGCCGCGAGCCCGCGCACCTCCGCCAGCGACGACAGGTCCGCCACGAACGGCCGCGAGCCCGGCAGCGCGGACACCACCGCGTCCAGCCGCCCCGGGTCCCGCCCGTGCAGCAGCAGCGTCGCCCCGGACGCCGCCAGCCGCCCGGCCACCGCCCGCCCCAGCCCGTCCGTCGCGCCGGTCAGCAGGATGGTCGGCACGGATCAGGCTGGTCCGGCGATCCCGCGCAGCACCGTGTCGATGGTGCGCTCGGCGAGGTCGTCCTCGTCCAGCCGCGGCGCGAACCCGAGCGCGGACAACGTCCCCGGCGCCGACAGCAGCACCGCCGCCAGCTCGACGTCGGTGTCGGGGCGGAGCTCGCCGGTGGTGATGCCCCGCCGGATGACCGAGCGGAGCACCTCGCGCCGGTCCTCCAGCATCTGCCGGTAGAGGTCGCGCAGCCGTCCCGGCCGCTGCAGCTCCGGCACCATGCACGGCATGATCTGCGCGGCCAGCCCCTTGCGGACCTTGGCCGAGTGCCGGGCGATCGCGACCAGGTCGGCCCGCACGGACTCCCCGGCCGGCTCCGGCGGCGGCGGCTTCACCACCTGCACGGCCGCGAGCACCAGCTCGTCCTTGTCGGCGAAGCGCCGGTAGATCGTCGCCTTGCCCACCCCGGCCCGGGCCGCGACCGCCTCCATGGTCAGCGCCTCGATCGAGGTGCCCTCGGTCAGCAGCCCGAGCACGGCGTCGATGATCGCCGCGTCGGCGTGGCTGCTCCGCGGCCGGCCGGGTGGCCGCGGGCCGGACTCCGCGACGGCCCCGCGGCCGGTCGCCGGACCGGCCGCGGAAGCAGTCATCGGGGTCGTCATGGTGACGTCCAGGTTACGCGAGCTCGACGGCCAGCGCCGCCTCCTCGGCCGCCACGATCTCGGGTGTCCGCCGGATCGCGCGACCCGGCATCCACCGGACGACCGCCGCGGCCCCGAGCAGGGCGACCAGGGCCGACCCGCCGGCGGCCCAGTGCATGGCGTCCACGAACGCGAGGTTCGCGGGCGCGAGCAGCCCGGCACCGGCCGGGCCGGACTCGGCGGCGACGGCGTAGGTCGCGGCGAGCGACTCGGACGCCGCGTCCCGGGCGGCGGCCGGCAGCCCGGCCAGCGGGCCCGCCATGCTGCCGCGGTAGACCTGCGAGAGCACCGAGCCGAGCACCGCGACGCCGAGCGCGCCGCCGACCTGCCGGACGGTGTTGCTGATCGCGGAGCCGACGCCGGCCTTCTCCCGCGGCAGGCTGGACATGACGACCTCGGTGACCGGGGCCATGACCGACCCCATCCCGGCGCCCTGCACGAAGTAGAGGAAGCCGAGGACCCAGATCGGCGTGCTCTCGCCGATGAAGAGGAACGACCCGAGCGACGCGGCCACCAGCACCATGCCGGTCGCCACCACGGCCCGCGGGCCGTACCGGGCGGCGAAGCCGGCGCTCCGCGGCGCGAAGATCAGCTGCGCCGCCGCGAAGGGCAGGAAGAGCAGGCCGGTCTCCAGCGGCGAGTACCCGCGGACGAGCTGCAGGTAGAACGTGCCGAAGAAGAGCGAGCCCATGGCCGCGAAGAAGG
>DATINN010000047.1:0-5425 GCA_035474175.1 Mycobacteriales bacterium
CTCGGCCCGCAGGCCGATGCGGGCCTCCAGCAGCTCGGCGACCCGGTCGACCGCCTCCTCCAGGACCTGCCCGCTCACGCGCGCACCCCGGACACGGCCCGGTGCACGGCCGCGGCGATCTTGTCCAGCGGGAGCAGGCCGGTGACCGCGCCCATCCGGTACGCGGCCTGCGGCATGCCGAAGACGGCGCTGGTCGCCTCGTCCTGGGCGAACGTGCAGCCGCCGGCCCGGTGCAGCGCCAGCAGGCCGCGGGCGCCGTCCTCGCCCATGCCGGTGAGCAGGACCCCGGTCGCGGCCGCGCCGGCCTGCTCGGCCAGCGAGCCGAACAGCTCGTCGGCCGAGGGCCGGTGCAGCGACGCCGGCAGCTCGGTCAGCTCCAGCCGGCCGCCGGGCCCGAGCCGCAGGTGCCGCCCGCCCGGCGCCAGGTAGGCCCGGCCCGGGGCGGCGGGCTGCCCGGAGCGGGCGACCTCGACCGGCAGCGCCGAGACCCGGACCAACCAGTCGACGAGACCGCTGGTGAAGTCCGGGTGCAGGTGCTGGACGACGAGCACCGGCGCCCGCAGGCCGCCCAGCCCGGCCAGCACGGTCGCCAGCGCGCTGGGCCCGCCGGTCGACGCGGCCAGCCCGACCACCGGGTGCCGGTCGCCTGCCGGCGCCGGCGGCGGGGGCACGCGGACGCGGCCGCGCGGGTGCCGGATCACCGGCACCTTGCGGATCTGCCGGACGGCCCGGCGCAGCTCGTGCTCCTGGGCGGCGGTCCAGTGGCCGGGCACCGGCAGCGCCTCCAGGGCGCCGGCGACGAGGGCCTCGGTCACCGCCGGGGAGCGGCGGTCGTCGGTGGGTGAGCTGAGCACCAGGATCGGGGTCGGGACGGTGGCCATGATCTGCTCGATCACCAGCAGGCTGTCCGCGGCGTGCAGGTCCAGCACGACCACGTGCGGCCGGATCCCCGACACCGACCGGAGGACCGGCCCGGCGCCGTCGGCCTGGGCGACCACGGCGATGTCGCCCTCGCGCTGCAGCAGGCGGACCAGCTCGGTGCTGTCCCGGCCCGGGTCCGGCACGAGCAGCGTGCGGATGGTGGCTCCGACCGCGGCGCTCACGGGCGGCCGCCGAGCAACCGGTTGACCGACGCCAGCAGGCTGCTCTCGTCGAACCCGCTCTTGACGATGTAGCCGTCCGCGCCGACGTCGAGGCCGCGCTGCCGGTCGGCGTCGCTGGCCCGGGAGCTCAGGATGAGCACCGGGACGTTCGCCAGCGCCGGGTCGGCCCGGATCGCCTCGGTCAGCCCGAAGCCGTCCAGGTTGGGCATCTCGATGTCGGTGAGGACGAGGTCGCTGGGCTCCTCGGCCAGCCGGGCCAGCGCCTCCCGGCCGTCGATGGCCACCCGGACCTGGAAGCCGGCCCGTTCCAGGATGCTGCGCTGCAGCTCCCGTACGGTCAGGGCGTCGTCGACGACCAGGATCCGGTCCGGCCGGGTGTCGGCGCGCGGCACCGGCGCGGACCGGGCCGAGGTCCGGCCGGCGCGCAGAGCCCGCTGGATGAGCCCGGGCGGGTCCAGGACGAGCAGCACCGACCCGTCCGGCTCGACGCCGGCGCCGGCGACGGCGGGCAGGTGCGGCAGCAGCCGGTTCAGCCCCTTGAGCACGACGTCGCGCTGCCCGACCAGCCGGTCGATCCGGAACGCGTGCCGCCGGGCCGTGTCGGTGAGCACCACGACCGGCCCGTCGGCCGGATCCGCGGCCGCGGTCCCGAGCGTCTCGGCCAGGCCCGAGACCGGCACCGGCCGGCCGCCGGCCCAGACCGCGGTCCGGCCCTCGGCGCTGACCCGGTCCAGGTCCTTGCCGGCCCGGGTCTCCACCACCCGGTGGAACGGCAGCGCGAACTGCTGCCCGCCCGCCTCCACCAGCAGGCACCGCAGCACCGCCAGGGTGATCGGCACGATGATCCGGAACTCGGTGCCGGCCCCCGCCACCGACCGCACCTCCACCCGCCCCCGCACCGACTCCACGCTGGTCCGGACGACGTCCAGGCCGACCCCGCGGCCGGACACGTCGGTGACGAACGCGGTGGTCGACAGGCCGGACCGGAAGGTCAGCTCCAGCAGCTCCTGCTCGCTCATCCCGTCGGTGTCGACGCCCTGGCGGGACGCGCGCTCCCGGACCCGGGCGACGTCGATCCCGCGGCCGTTGTCGGTGACCGCGATGATCACCTCGGAGCCGAGCTGCATGGCGTGCAGGCGGATCATCGCCTCCGGCGGCTTCCCGGCCGCGACCCGGTCCGCGGGCGGCTCGATGCCGTGGTCCGCGGCGTTGCGGACCAGGTGCAGCAGCGAGTCCGACAGCTGGTTGAGCACCCCGCGGTCCAGCTCGGTGTCGATGCCGCGGACCTCCCAGCGGACCTGCTTGCCGTGGCCGCGGGCGACGTCGCGGACCGCCCGCTGGAGCTTGTCGGTGATCGTCGCCACCGGCACCATCCGGGTCCGCATGGCCCGGTCCTGCAGGCCGTTGAGCGAGCGGGACAGCTCGTTGTACTCCGGGGAGGACGCCGGGTCGATCCCGAACCGGTCCTTGAGCATCCGGCCGACCCGCAGGTGCGCCGTCGCCGACTCGCCGATCATCCGGGTCAGCTCGTCCAGCCGCTCGATCGGCACCATGACGACGGCACCGGCGTCGGCGACCGGGCCCGCCGGCCCCAGGCTCACCGGCGCGGCCGTCGCCGGCACGACAGCCGTCCCCGGCCGCACGGTGGGCGGCGCAGCCGGTGGTGCAGGTAAGTGGGGTGCCGGGGGTGGCCCGGCGGCTCCCGCGCCCGCCCCGCCCAGGGCCGCGGCGATGCCGGCCTCCAGCCGGTCCGCACCGGCGAGCAGGGTGTCGATCAGCTCCGGGGTCGCCGTCCGGGTGCCGCTGCGCAGCTCCTCGACCACCTCCTCCAGCTCGTGCGCGACCCGGCTGACCTCGTCCAGCCCGGCGACGGCCGAGGACCCCTTCAGGGTGTGGATCTCCCGGAAGATCGACCGGATCAGCTCCGCGTCGTCAGCGGTCGCCTCCAGCCGGAGCAGGAGCTGCCCGAGGGTGGCCAGCCGGCCCTGCGCCTCCTGGGCGAACAGCGCCTGGACGTCCGCGAGGCCGAGGGCAGGCATCAGGCCGACCCGGCCGGCAGCGCGTGCTCGGTCCCGCGCAGCTGGACCGACCGCAGCAGGACGGCGGGGTCCACGAGCACCGCGACCCGGCCGTCGACCTGGTAGCTGCCGGCCGTGCCGGGCAGCTCGGACGGCCCCACCTGCTCGTCCAGCTCGGCCCGCTGCGGCAGGCCGGTCGCGGCCAGCCCGAGCAGCCCGTCCCGGGACTGCAGCACGAGCACGAAGCCGACCGGCCCGGCCGGACCCAGCCCCAGCAGCGCGGCGGTGTCCAGCAGCGGCACGATCTGGCCGCGGAGGTTGAACAGCCCCAGCACCAGGGCCGGCGCGGTGACCAGGGGGGTCAGCACGGGCGCCGGGACGACCTCACGGACCCAGCCGATCGGGACCGCGTACAGGTCGTCGCCGACCGGGAGCAGGACGGCGGGCACGGCACTCACGGGTGGCCCACGCGGGTGGCCCCGGTCGGGACCGGGCCGGGCCCCGTGCCGGCCACGTCAGTACCGGTCCCGGGTGCTGGCGGCGGTGGTCTCGAGGTTGCCGGCCAGGTCGGCCAGGGTGCCGGCGGCGGCGGCGATCTGCTGGGCGGTGGCCGAGACCTGCCGGCTGGCATCGGTCAGCTGCTCCATCGTCTCCACCACCTGCGCCGTCGCCGTCCGCTGCTGCTGCGTGGTCAGCCGCACCTGCCCGTTGGCATCGGTCACCGCCTCCAGCTGAGCCAGGCCCTGCTGCATCTGCTTGGCGCCCTTCTCCATCGCCAGCACCGTCGCGTTCGTCTCCGCCTGCACCGCCGCCACGATCCGCGCGATGTCACCCGCCGAGGACTTCGACCGCTCCGCCAGCCGCCGCACCTCATCGGCCACCACCGCGAACCCCAGCCCGTTCTCCCCGGCCCGGGCCGCCTCGATCGCCGCGTTCAACGCCAGCAGGTTCGTCTGATCGGCGATGTCGTTGATCAGGTCCAGCAACCGGTCGATGTCCGAGACCCGACCCGCCAGCACCAACGTCCGCTCCGACGAGGAGGTGATGTCCGCCTCGGCCTGCTCCAGGTTCTCCCGCGTCTCCGCCGTCTGCCGCGCCACTTCATCGACCGTCTCCGCGATCGCCGCCGACGCCCGCGCCAGCTCCTCCGTCGTCGCCGTCGCCTGCGTGACCGCCGCCGACTGCTGCGTCGTCGTCGCCGCCAGCTCATCCGAGGACGCCGACAGCTGCGACGCCGCCGAGTTCACCTCGAGCCCGGTCCCGGACGTCTCGTCCGCGAGCCGGCCGAGCTTGCGGGCCTCGCGTACGCCGAAGACCAACCCGCCGCCGAGGGCGAGCGCGGCGCCGAGGAGCAGCAGCACCGTGGCCCGGCGGCGCTGGCTGCTCACCGGGGCGAGCAGCTCGTCGGCCCGGCCCTGGGCCAGCAGGGTCCAGTTGAGGGTCCCGATGACGTCGTAGCCGCCGAGGACGGCGGTGCCCTGGGCGTCGTCGTACTGGGCGACGCCGGAGCGGCCGGTGTCACGGGCGGCCCGGGTGGCGGCGTTGTCGACGGTCGTCTGCAGGGCGCCGGCGGCGAGCAGGTCGGTGTCGGTGGTGAGCCCGGTCATCGTCGCGCTGTCGAAGAGGAGGTGCTGCTGCCCGTCCACGACCACGATCTGGTTGCTGACGTCGAGCTCGGGCGCGAGCAGGCGCGGCAGCACGCCGGCGTTGAGGTCGCCGACGACGACGCCGCGCGGCCGCCCGTCCGTGCCCAGGACGGGCTGGGCGATGACCCACCGGATGCGCTGGCCCTGGCGTACCAGCGAGGTCACGGCCGGCCGCCCGGTCGCGGCCCGGCGGAACCAGTCCTGCCCGGCCGGGTCGATGCTGGTGCCGGCCCGGCTGGTGGCGAGCACCCGGCCGCTGAGGTCGGTGAACTCGATCAGCTGGAACTCCTCCAGCGCGGCGTCGGCCCGGGTCAGGTTGTCGCGGGCCTGCCGGCCGGCCAGGTCGGTGCCGGCGGTCCCGGCGATCAGCGACAGGCCCTGCTGCTGCCCGAGCGTCCAGTCCTCGATCCGCCGGCCGACCGCGGCGGCGACGGTCTGGCCGCTGCTCTCGGCCGCGGCGGTGAGGGCGGCCGAGGCGCTGGAGATCAGCAGCAGGGTGAGCACGATCATGAGCGGCAGCGAGACCAGCCACATCGCCGCGGCCAGCCGGTAGCGGTAGCGGAGGGACCGGTGGCGCCGCGCGGCCGGCCAACGACCTCGGCCTCATCGGCCCGAACGGTGGCGAGAGTCCGGCGATGACCGTTTTCAAGCGCGACGG
>DATINN010000048.1:0-4615 GCA_035474175.1 Mycobacteriales bacterium
CCGGACTGGCCGCCCCGGCGGCCTGGCCGGCCGGGGGGTGCGGCCCCGCCGCCCGCGCCGGACCGGGCCGCCCGGCGGGCTGGCCCTCCGGGGGTGCGGCCCCCGGGCCGGGCGACGGCTGGTCGCCTCGGCGGCGGGGGCGGCCGCGCCGGACCGCGGCCGGCCGGCGGGTTAGCCTCGCGGGCGTGGAGGAGCGACTGCGGGCGGCGTTGCGGGCGGCGATGCGGGAGCGCGACCCGGTCGCGACCGCCGCGCTGCGCTCGGCGCTGGGCGCCCTCGGGAACGCGACCGCCGTGCCGGCGCCGCCGCCCGCCGCCACCGGGGACGAGCACTTCGCCGGCAGCGCGGTCGGCGTGGGCGCGGCCGAGGCGTCCCGGCACGTCCTGACGCCGGCGGAGTCCGCGGCGGTCGTCCGGGCCGAGATCGAGGAGCGGCTCGCGGCCGCGTCCGGCTACGGCCCGGGACCGGCGGCCGACCGGCTCCGGGCCGAGGCCGCCGTGCTGGCGGCGTACCTGGACTAGCCGGGCGGCCCGGCCGTGCTCCGGTGCGCGAGCGGGGCAATCATGGTGGCGTGGCCGACGCCGTGACCTCCTCCGCCCCGGATCCGAGCCGGTCCGACTCGGTCGCGGACGCGGCCCCCTCCGCCGACCTGCCGGCGTCGGAGCCACCGGCCGGGACCGGCCGGACCCCCGCGCGTACCGGCGCCGTCGGCCTGGTGGTGGCCGCACTCGGCGTCGTCTTCGGCGACATCGGCACCAGCCCGCTCTACTCGCTGCAGACCGTCTTCTCCCTCGACCACAACAAGGTCCAGGCCACCCCCGGCGACGTGTACGGCGTGATCTCGCTCGTCTTCTGGTCGGTCACCCTGATCGTCTCGGTCAAGTACGTCAGCATCGTGATGCGGGCCGACAACCACGGCGAGGGCGGCGTGCTCGCGCTGGCCGCGCTGGTCCGCCGGATGGCCGGGGCCCGCTCGCCGGTCACCAAGCGGGTGATCCTGCTGGCCATCGTCGGCGCGTCGCTGTTCTACGGCGACTCGGTGATCACGCCGGCCATCTCGGTGCTGTCCGCGGTGGAGGGGCTGAAGGTGGCCGCGCCCGACCTGGCCCACCTGGTGGTGCCGATCGCGGTGACGATCCTGGCCGCGCTGTTCGTGACCCAGCGCTTCGGCACCAGCCGGATCGGCGCGCTGTTCGGGCCGGTGATGACGCTGTGGTTCGCGGTGCTGGCCCTGGCCGGGATCCCGGAGCTGGTCCGGGCGCCGGCCATCCTGCGCGGCCTGTCCCCGACGTACGCGGCCGAGTTCCTGGCCGAGCATCCGTTCATCGCGTTCGTCGCGCTGGGCGCGGTGGTCCTGTGCATCACCGGCGCCGAGGCCCTGTACGCCGACATGGGCCACTTCGGCCGGGCCCCGATCCGGCGGGCCTGGTTCTTCCTCGTCTTCCCGGCCCTGACGCTCAACTACCTGGGCCAGGGCGCGCTGATCCTGCGCGACCCGGCCGGCATCTCCTCGCCGTTCTTCCTGCTCTTCCCGGGCTGGTCCCGGATCCCGATGGTGGTGCTGGCCACGCTGGCCACGGTGATCGCGTCCCAGGCCGTGATCTCGGGCGCGTTCTCGGTGTCGCGGCAGGCGGTGCAGCTCGGGCTGCTGCCGCCGCTGCGGATCCGGCAGACCTCCGAGCACGAGGCCGGCCAGGTCTACCTGCCCGCCGTCAACTGGGCGCTGTTCGCCGGGGTGCTGGTGCTGATCCTGGCCTTCCGGACCTCGGAACGGCTGGCCACCGCGTACGGGATCGCGGTCACCGGGGCGCTGCTGGTCGACACCGTGCTGCTGCTGGTGGTGGCGCGGCGGCGCTGGCACTGGCACACCTGGCAGCTGGCGCTGGCGGCGGTCGCGTTCGGCGGCGTGGAGCTGACGTTCTTCGGCGCCAACCTGACCAAGGTGCTCTCCGGCGGCTGGCTGCCGCTGCTCATCGCCGCCTCCGTGTTCCTGGTCATGACGACCTGGCGAAAGGGTCGCGAGATCACCGTGCAGAATCGGACCGCGGCCGAGGGGTCGCTGGAGCAGTTCATCGAGAAGGTGCGCCGGCACAAGATCACCCGGGTCCCCGGCACCGGCGTGTTCCCGCACCCCAACAAGCAGACGACGCCGCTGGCGCTGCGGGCCAACCTCGAGCACAACCACGTGCTGCACGAGCACGTCGTGATCATCTCGGCCCGGCCCGAGGGCGTCCCGCACGTCGAGCCGGAGGACATGCTCCGGTTCGACGACCTCGGCTACACCGACGACGGGATCGTCCACCTGACCGTGCGGTACGGCTTCTTCGACACCCCTGACCTGCCGGCCGCGGTCGCCCGGGCCGTCTCCGACGGGCTGATCTCGCCCGAGATCGACGCCGCGGAGGCCTCGTACTTCCTGTCCCGCGGGGCGCTGCGGCGGACCGACGCGCCCGGGATGAGCCGGTGGGGCAAGGCGCTGTTCGTCGTGCTGGCCCACAACGCCGGCGACCCGGCCGAGTTCTTCGGGCTGCCGCGGAACCGGACCGTCGTCATGGGCTCGGACGTGAACGTCTGAGACGTCGGTCGGCGCCCGCCGTCGCCCACGTCCCGATCATCCGCGGCGCTGCCGGGTCGCCTCGTAGAGCACGACGGTCGCGGCCACGGCCGCGTTGAGCGAGCTGGCCGCCCCGGTGATCGGGATGCGCGCGGCGATCTGCGCGCTCTCCCGCCACGCCGTCGTCAGACCAGTCGTCTCGTTGCCGATGAGGATAACGGTCGGCCTGGTCAGATCGGCCGCGGCCAGCTCGGTCTCACCGTGCTCGTCGGTCGCCACGATCTGGGCCTCCCCGGCCCAGTCGAGCACCTCGCGATGGCTCGGCACCCGCACGACCGGGATCGCGAACAGCGAACCCGTGCTCGCCCGCACCGCCCGCGGGTCGTACGGGTCGGCGGCGTGGCCGGTGACGATCACGCCGTGCACCCCGAACGCGTCCGCGGACCGGACCAGCGTGCCGATGTTGCCCGGGGTGCTCGGCCGGTCGAACACCACGGCCAGCAGGTCCGGCGGCCGCGGGATGCGGTCCAGCCGGTCCTCCCGCAGCCCGACGACGGCGATCAGCTCCTGCTCGTCCTTCTCGCCCAGCTCCCGCAGCAGCTCCGCGCTGAGCACCGTGCCCTCGTACGTGTCCAGGAGCTGTTGCGCCCAGCGCGACCTCGGCCCGTCGGCGTGCAGCAGGGCGCGGATCTCCCAGCCGTGCTCGACCGCCAGCGAGATCGGCCGGACGCCCTGGACCAGGAACTCCCCCGCCCGCTGCCGCTTGGACCGGTTGGTGAGCAGCGCCTGCCACTGCTGGAAGGTGGCGTTGCGGGTGGTGACCCTCTTCGGCACGCCGCCATTCTGTCGCTGCCCCCGCCGGCGCGCCCCCGCCGGCGCCCCCGCCGGCGCCCCGTGCCGGGCAGGGGCCGGCGGCCGGCCTGTGCCGGCGCACGCTCCCGTGCCGGCACCGGCGCTGTTCGGCATGATGCCGGCATGTTCCGCGAGGACTTCGATGGGCCCGAGCTGGACCGGTCGGTCTGGCTGCCGCACTACCTGCCGGCGTGGAGCTCGAAGGCGGCGACGGCGGCGGTGTACGAGATCCGGGACTCGTGCCTGCGGCTGTCGATCCCGCCGTCGCACGGGCTGTGGATGCCGGCGGACCACCCGACGCCGCTGCGCGTGTGCGGCGTGCAGACCGGCAACTTCTCCGGCCCGGTCGGCAGCACCATCGGCCAGCAGCCGCTGGAGGGCGGGTCGGTGGTGCGGGAGGAGCAGGAGACGTTCTGGGGCTTCACCCCGCAGTACGGCCGGCTGGACATGCGGGCCCACGCCGTGGTCACACCGCGGTCGATGGTGGCGTGGTGGATGGTCGGCCTGGAGGACGAGCCGTCACGCTGCGCGGAGATCTGCGTCTTCGAGATCTTCGGCGACGCCGTGCAGCCGGGCTCGGCTGAGGTCGGGATGGGCTTCAAGGCTTTCCGCGATCCGGCCGTGACGCAGGATTTCGCGGCACCACGACTGCCCATCGACGTGGCGGACTTCCACGACTACACCGTGGACTGGACCCCGGAGCGGGCCGAGTTCCTGGTCGACAACGTGCTGATCCGCAGCTGCCCGCGCCCCCCGGCGTACCCGATGCAGATGATGATCGCCGTCTTCGACTTCCCGGACCGCTCGGACGGCTCCGACGCCGACGCCGTCCCGGAGCTGATCATCGACCACCTCCACCAGACGATCTGACCGGCCCGGCCGCCTTCCTCACAGGAGGTCGAGGAGCGGGCCCACCTCCTGCGTCGCGTACCAGAGCAGCTCGTGTCCCTCGGCCCCGTCGACCACGAACCGGGCGTCGTCGCTGCCCAGGTCGGCCTCCAGCACCACGGCCACCGCCGCCGCCACCGCCTTCTCCGCGTCGGGCCCGTCGACGTGCACGGCCGCGACCAGCTTCATCGGCACCGGCGCCGTCACCCGGACCACGGCCCGGTCGAGGTCGGGCCGCAGCTCGACCTGGTCGTCCGGCATGTCCGCGGCCACCACGGCCCGCCTCGGCTCCGCCCCCGGCTCCTGGTCCAGCAGCCGCAG
>DATINN010000049.1:0-8665 GCA_035474175.1 Mycobacteriales bacterium
TGTTCGCCCGGCGCGCGCTGACCATGCTGCCCGCGCTCGCGGTACTCGGGCTGCGCCTGCCGGCCACGGCGAGCCTGGTCATCTCGCAGGTGGTGCTGTCCTTCGGGATACCGTTCGCGCTGGTGCCGCTGGTCCTGCTCACCCGGCGCGCGGACGTCATGGGCGCGCTGGTCAACCGGCGCCTGACGACGGTGCTCGGTGCGGTGGTGAGCGGGCTGATCATCGTCCTCAACCTGGTGCTGCTGCTGGGCTGACCGCCGGCTCGCGCAGCGGGCGCAGCAGCAGCCAGCCGACCGCCGGCAGCACGATCAGCGGGGCCAGCGCGACCTGCAGCGACGTGGCGTCGGCCAGCGCCCCGATGGCCGGGGTGGCCAGGCCGCCGACGCTGACGGTGAGCCCCAGCGTGACCCCGCTGGCGGTGCCGACGTGCTGCGGCAGGTAGTCCTGCCCCAGCGTGATGTGCAGCGAGAACGGGACGTACAGGCCGGCCGAGACGAGCGCGACGAAGCCGAACAGGGCCGGCCCCGGGACCAGGACCACCCCGGCCACCGCGCCGGCGGTCAGCCCGTACGACCAGCGGGTCACCGGGAGGCGGCCGAAGCGGGCGGCCAGGCTGCCGCCGGCGACGGTGCCGACGGCGCCGCCGGCGTACAGGACGAAGAGCGCGGCCGTGCCGGTGGCGGCGCCGCCGCCGAGGCGCTGGGTCGCGTACAGGGCGACGAAGGCGCTCAGGCCGACGAAGACGATCGAGCGGCAGATCACCGCGCCGGACAGCAGCAGGAACGAGCGGCGGTCGTCCCGGCCCGCCGCGGCCGCCGCGCTCCCGCCGGCCGGGGCGGCCCGGACCCGGCGCAGCGCGGCGACGCACACCGCGGCGCCGGCCAGGGCCGGGACGGCCAGCAGCGGGGACGCGCCCAGCCCGCCGGTGCCCACCACGGCGCCGACCAGCAGCGGCGAGGTGGCGAAGCCGAGGTTGCCGCCGAGGGAGAACCAGCTCATCGCCTGGTGGCTGCCGCCGGCGGCCAGCCGGGCGGTCCGGGCCGCCTCCGGGTGGAAGGCGGCGACGCCGATCCCGGACACCGCGACCGCGGCCAGCGTGAGCGGGTAGCGCCCGCTCACCCCGGCCAGGGCCACCCCGGTCCCGGCCACGACGGTGGCCACCGGCAGCAGCCAGGGCAGCGCCCAGCGGTCGGTCAGCGCGCCGAACAGCGGCTGCACCACCGAGGACAGCAGCGACGCGGCCAGCACCACCCCGGCCGCGGCGGCGTAGCTGTAGGCCCGCTCGGCCACCAGGAACGGCACCAGCGCGGCCACCGCGCCCTGGTTGACGTCGACGCAGGCGTGCGCGGCGCCCAGCAGCGGGATCGCGCGGGAGCGGGGAGCCACCTCACGATCGTGCCTTGACCGGCCCGATCGGGCGTGGCTAGTCTTCTTCAACCCACGTCAGTTGGCTTTAGAGGGGCGGCGACGTGATCGGGAGTGCCGTCCGGCTCAGCAGGGTGACCAGGCAGTTCGACGGCCTGGCCGCGGTCAGCCAGGTCAGCGTCGACGTCGAGGCCGGCGAGACGGTCTGGCTGCGCGGCTCCAACGGGTCGGGCAAGTCGACCCTGCTCCGCCTGATCGCCACGGCGATCTCGCCGACGTACGGCGGGGGAGCGGTGCTGGGCCACGACCTCGTCGCGGGCCGGGCCGCCATCCGGGCCCAGACCGACCTGCTCGGCCACCAGACCCGGATGTACGACGACCTCACCGCGGCGGAAAACCTGCGCTTCGCCTGCCGCCTGCACCACGCCGACCCGGCCGGCGTCGAGGAGGCCCTGGAGAGGGTCGGCCTGCAGGAGGTCGCCTCGGTACGGACCGGCAACTTCTCCCACGGCATGCGCCAGCGGCTCGCGCTGGCCCGCTGCGTGCTGCGGGCGCCGCGGCTGATCCTGCTGGACGAGCCGTACGCGGGACTGGACCCGGACGCCCGGGTGGTGGTGGACGACCTGGTCGCCGAGGCCCGGGTGGGCGGCCGGACGGTGCTGCTGGCCAGCCACGAGGCGCCGCCGATCCGGCTGCTCGACCGGGACGTCCTGATGGACGGCGGCCGGCTGGTCACCGCCCCCGACCCCGCCCCGGCGCCGTGATCCTCCGGGTCGCCTGGGCGATCGCGGCCAAGGACCTGCGCATCGAGCTGCGCAGCCGGGCGGCGGTGAGCGCGGTGCTGCCGTTCGCGGCCACCATCCTGCTCGCGCTGGGCTTCGCGCTGGGCCCCAACCGGCTGCTGCTGGAGCAGACCGCGCCCGGCCTGCTCTGGGTGGCCGGGCTGTTCGCCGCGGTCGAGCTCTGCCACCGGTCGTACCAGGCCGAGGCGGCCAACGGCGCGCTGGAGGGGCTGCTGCTCGGGCCGGCCGAGAAGGGCGCGGTCTACCTGG
This sequence comes from Mycobacteriales bacterium, assembly GCA_035474175.1. Taxonomy (GTDB): domain Bacteria; phylum Actinomycetota; class Actinomycetes; order Mycobacteriales; family CADCTP01; genus CADCTP01. The sequence continues at coordinate 2,418 of DATINN010000049.1, forward strand.
GCAAGGCCGCGGCCGCGTTCGCGCAGCTGATGGTGCTGTTCACGCTGACCACCGGGATGGTGGTGGTGCTGTTCGGCATGCCGGTCGGCCCGTCCCCGGGCCGGCTGGCGCTGACCGCGGTGCTGGGCATCGCCGGGCTGAGCGCGATGGGGGCGCTGCTCGGGCTGCTGGCCGTGCAGGGCCGGACCCGGCAGGCCGCGCTGCCGGTGATCGTGCTGCCACTGGTGACCCCGGTCGTGATCGCCGCGACCCGGGCCACCGGTGCCCTGACCCAGGGCACGCCGGCCGGCGTGGACGGCTGGCTCGGCCTGCTGGCCGCCTTCGACGCCGCCTTCCTCGCGGCCGGCTACCTCGTCTTCGGAAACCTGCTCGAAGACTGAGCCCGCAGGCATTGACAACCCTGTCGCGAAGCACGAGTCTCTAACACACAGATTCATTAGCTTTAGAATCGATCGAGGTGACGTGGCATGGGCCGCTCCAGGAAGGCCGGCATCGGGATCGCGGTCGCCGCCGCCGGGGTGTTGACGGCGTCACTGCTGGTGGCGACGTCCCAGCTGGGTCTGGCCAGCGGGTCGCCGGGCGGCGGGCAGAGTGCCGATCACGGGCACAGCCAGCCGATCGACGCGCTGGTCGCCCAGGGCAAGCAGACGTTCCGCTTCGACACGTTCGGCGACCAGGCCTTCTGGGGTGACACCGTGCACCTCAACCAGGCCATCGCCGGCCAGGCCAACGGCGGCGTCGGACCCGGGGTCAGCCCCAAGACCGCGCTCGCGGTCGGGCTCAAGGTCGACGTCGAGGCGCTGCCGGCCGCCGTCCGCCAGGCCATCGCGGCCGGCCAGGTCGACCTCGACGACCCCGCGGTCACGCTGACCCTGCTCAAGCTCAACGCGGTCGTCGGCGTCAAGGGCTTCTTCAACCGCGACGGCAAGCTCAACTCCGTCGGCATCGAGTGCGCGCTGTGTCACTCCTCAGTGGACAACTCCTTCGCCCCCGGCATCGGCAAGCGGCTGGACGGCTGGGCCAACCGCGACCTCAACATCGGCGCGATCATCGGCCTGTCGCCCAACCTGCAGCCGGTCGCGTCGCTGCTGCACACCGACGTGGCCACCGTCCACAAGGTGCTCGACGCGTGGGGGCCGGGCAAGTTCGACGCCGAGCTGTTCCTGGACGGCAAGGCCTTCCAGCCCAACGGCACCTCGGCCGCGACGCTGATCCCGCCCGCGTTCGGGCTGGCCGGCGTCAACCTGCACACCTGGACCGGCTGGGGCTCGATCCCCTACTGGAACGCGTTCGTGGCCATCCTGGAGATGCACGGGCAGGGCACGTTCTTCGACCCCCGCCTGGACAACGCCCAGCAGTTCCCGATCGCGGCCGAGAACGGGTTCGGGCACCTGCGGCCGAAGGTCGACCTGGTGAGCGCGAAACTGCCGGCCCTGCAGGCATACCAGCTCTCGCTGAAGGCGCCGACGCCGCCCCGCAACTCCTTCGACCGGGTCGCCGCCGCCCGCGGCAAGACCTTGTTCAACGGCACGGCCGAGTGCTCGACCTGCCACGTGCCGCCGACCTTCACCGAGCCGGGCGAAAACCTGCACCCGGGCAGCGCCATCGGCATCGACAACTTCGAGGCCGACCGGTCACCCACCCACATGTACCGGACCAGCCCGCTGGCCGGCCTGTGGAGCCACCAGACCGGCGGCTTCTACCACGACGGCCGGTTCCCGGACCTGCTCGCGGTGGTCAAGCACTACGACACCACGTTCGGCCTGCACCTGACGGCCAGGCAGCAGAACGACCTCGTGCAATACCTGCTCTCGCTCTGATGCGACGGAGGCTTCCCATGCGGCGCTTCTACCGGGTGCTGACCGTCCTGGGCAGCCTGCGGGCACAACGGGTGCTGGGCTGGGCGACGCTGGCCGGCCTGGTGGCGACGGCCGCGGTGGCGCTGTTCGTGGTCCCCGCGGACGCCGCCCAGGGGGACGTGCAACGGCTGATGTACGTGCACGTCCCCGCGGCCTGGCTGGCGTTCCTGTCCTTCGGGGTGGTCTTCGCCGCCAGCGTCGGCTACCTGCGGTCGGGAAAGATCGTGTGGGACCGGATCGCGGTGTCCTCGGCCGAGATCGGCGTGTGGTTCTGCGCGCTGACGATCGTGCTCGGGTCCCTGTGGGGGCGGCCGGTCTGGGGCACCTGGTGGACCTGGGACCCCCGGCTGACCACCACCGCGCTGCTGCTGCTGATCTACACCGGCTACCTGTCGCTGCGGAAGGTGGCCGACAGCCCCGCCCGCCGGGCCCGGTGGTCGGCCGTGATCGGCGTGATCGGCTTCGTGGACGTGCCGATCGTGCACATGTCGGTGGTGTGGTGGCGGTCGCTGCACCAGGAGGCGACCGTGCTGCGGCCGGGGGCGCCCACCATCGCCGGCAGCATGCTGGCCACGCTGCTGTTCTCCTTCGCCGTCTTCTCCCTGGCGTACGGCTACCTGATGGTGGTCCGGCTGCGGGTCGGGCGGCTGGAGGAGCGCAGCGCCGTGCCGGTCTCGGCGCCGCGGGCGCAGCGACCCCGCCCGGTCGCCATCGGCGGGTCCTTCGGCGGCACGATCGGGGGAGCGGTCGATGCCTGACCTCGGCTACATCGTCGCCGGCTACGCGGCGACCGCGGCCACCGTGGGCGGCTACCGGTGGCGGCTGGCGGTCCGGCTGCGCCGGGCCCGGCGCTACGTCGAGACCGCGACCGGCCGGCGCGCGGCATGATCGAGGATCTCGCGCCCATCGCCCGGTGGCGGGGGGCCCGGCTGCGGCTGCTGGTCTGCCTCGCGATCGTGGTCGGCGCGATCACCTGGGTCACCGTCCGCGGCCTGACCGGCAACTTCGTCTACTACCTGACCCCGACCGACCTCGTCAGCCAGCACAAGGCGCAGGTCGGGGAGCGGGTCCGGCTCGGCGGGTACGTGGTGCCCGACAGCGTCGGGCACACCGCGTCCACGCTCACGTTCACGGTCTCGGACGGCACGGCCTCGGTGCCGGTGGACGACGTCGGCTCCGTGCCGGAGCTGTTCAAGCCCGGGCAGGGCGTCGTGCTGGAGGGGGCGCTCGGCACCGACGGGCGCTTCCACTCCGACACCCTGCTGGTCAAGCACAGCGGCGACTACCGGCCGCCGGCGCCGGGCCAGCAGCCGCCCAACACCGCCGACCTCGGAGGCTGAGCGATGGCCGGGCTCGGTGCGTACGCGCTGCTGTTCGCGCTGGTGCTGGCGGCGGCCGGCGCGGTCGTGGCCGCGGTCGGCGCGCGGTCGCAACGGCCGGAGCTGGTGGCCGCGGCCCGCCGGATCGCGTTCGGGCTGCTGGCCACCGTCGTGGTCGTCAACGGGGCGATGCTGATCGCCCTGCTGGGCAACGACTTCTCGCTGTCCTACGTGGCCGGCAACTCCTCCCGCGAGACGCCGGTGTTCTTCAAGGTCCTGTCGCTGTGGGCGGCCGACGACGGCTCGCTGCTGTTCTGGAACCTCATCCTGGCCGGCTACCTGACCGCGGTCGCGCTGCGCTTCCGCACCGAGCGGCCGCCCACCTTCCCGTACGCGCTGAGCGTCCTGTTCGCGGTGCAGGTCTTCTACCTGGTGCTGGTGAACGGGCCGGCCCGGCCGTTCGCGACGCTGGCGGCCGCGCCGGCGGACGGGCGCGGCCCGGCGCCGCTGCTGCAGAACCACCCGCTGATGGCGGTGCACCCGCCGTTCCTCTACCTCGGGTTCATCGGCTTCACGGTGCCGTTCGCGTTCGGGGTGGCGGCGCTGCTGGCCGGGACGGGCTCGGACGCCTGGGTCTCGCTGATCCGCCGCTGGACGCTGGTCGGCTGGTGCTTCCTCACCGTCGGGCTGGTGCTGGGCGCGCTGTGGTCCTACTCGGTGCTGGGCTGGGGCGGCTACTGGGCCTGGGACCCGGTGGAGAACGTCGCGCTGCTGCCGTGGCTGGTCTCGACCGCCTTCCTGCACTCGATCATGCTGCAGGAGCGCCGCGGGATGGCCCGGCTGTGGAACATCTCCCTGGTCATCGGGGCGTTCGCGCTGATGACGTTCGGGACGTTCCTGACCCGGGGCAGCGTGCTGTCCTCGGTGCACGCGTTCGCGCAGTCCGCGGTCGGGCCGGCGTACCTGGTCTTCCTCGGGCTGGTGCTGCTGGGCGGGTTCGGGCTGGTGGCCTGGCGGCTGCCGACCCTGCGGACCCCGGCCCGGCTGGAGTCGATGGTGTCCCGGGAGGCGGCGCTGGTCGGCAACAACATGCTGCTGCTGGCCGCGACCGCGATCATCCTGCTGGGCACGGCGTTCCCGCTCGTGGTCGAGGCCGCGACCGGCGAGCAGATCACCGTCGGCGGGCCTTACTTCCAGAGCGCGCTGGCCCCGGTCTTCCTGCTCGTGCTGCTGCTGGCCGGCACCGCGCCGCTGCTGCCGTGGCGGACCGTCAACCGGGCCCGGGCCGTCCGCCGGCTGCGGGTGCCGGTCGTCGCGGCCGCGCTGGTCGTGGTCGGCACCGCGGTGGCCGGGCTGGCCGACGTCGAGGCCATCGCCGGCTTCGGCCTGGCCACGCTCGTCCTCGTCGCCAACGGGCAGGAGATCGTGACCGGGCTGTCCCAGCACGGCGGCATGCGGGCGCTGCTCCGCGGCCGCCGCCGGTACGCCGGCTTCACCGTCCACATCGGACTCGCGCTGCTCGCGATCGGCATCACCGCCTCGACCAACCTGGCCCAGCAGACCCAGGTCACCCTGAAGACCGGGCAGAGCACCGTCTTCGCCGGCCACACCCTGCGCTACGAGGGGCTGGAGACCGACCAGCAGGCGCAGCGGATCGTGCTCACCGCGCGGGTGTCGGTGGCCGGGGACGGCGCGCTGACCCCGCGGATGAACCTCTACCCGGCCGCGGCCGACCCGATCGGCTCGCCGTCGATCCACCGCGGCCTCGTCCACGACCTGTACGCGTCGGTGATCTCGCTGCAGGACGACGGCGACTCGGCGACGTTCCGCTTCTACCGCAACCCCGGCGTCACCTGGCTCTGGATCGGCGGCGCGCTGATGGCGCTGGGCGGGATCGCCGCAGCCTGGCCGCCCCGGCGCCGGCGGCGTCCGGACGAGCGGCCGCAGCGACGGGCCGCGCCGGTCGGGGCGGGGGTGGGCTGATGCGCCGCTGGGTGCTGCTGGGCATCGTCGTGGCCGTGGTGACGGCGATCGTCGCGGTGCTCTCGACCGGGCTGGGCCGGGACCCGTCGGTCACCAGCTCGCCGCTGGTCGGGAAGGCCGCGCCGGACTTCACCCTGGCCGGCCTGGACGGTCCGGCGGTGACGCTGTCGGCGCTGCGCGGGCAGGTCGTCGTCGTCAACTTCTGGGCCTCGTGGTGCACGGAGTGCCACGAGGAGCAGGCGGCGCTGGACACGACCTGGCAGCGCTACCGCGACAGCGGCGTGGTCGTGCTCGGCATCGACTTCCAGGACACGACGGCCGGCGCCCGCGACTACGTGCACCAGAAGGGGCTCAGCTACCCGGTCGTGCAGGACAGCGACTCCCGGACCGCCCTGGCGTACGGGATCCGCGGCATCCCGGAGACGTTCCTGATCGACCGGACCGGGCAGATCGTGGACCGGACCATCGGGCTGCTGAACGCGGACGCGCTGGCCGGGCGGATCGACGGGATGCTCAAGGCGGGTGCGCCGTGAGGGTCCGGCCCGGGCTGCTGGTGCTGCTCGCGCTGGCCGCGGTGCTCGCGACGCTCGGCATCGTCGCCGTCCGCGGGCAGGGCGCGCCGGTGAGCCGGGCCCAGCAGGTGCAGCAGATCGCCGCCGGGCTGCACTGCCCGATCTGCAAGGACCTCTCGGTGGCGGACTCGCCGGCGCCGCTGGCCCAGCAGATGCGGGCCCAGATCGAGCAGGAGCTGGCCGCGGGGCGGTCGCCGGCCGACATCCGGGCCGGGTTCGTCGCCGCGTACGGGGACTCGGTGCTGATGACGCCGCCGCGGCACGGCCTGGCCGGCACGGCGTACGCGCTGCCGCTGGGGATCGTGGCCGGCGGCGTGCTCGTGGTGATCGTCCTCATGCGACGGTGGCGGACCGGCGCCGCTGACGAGGAGCCGGCCGAGCGGCTGCCGGCGGCGCAGCGGCTGGCGGTGCGGCGGGCGGTCGAGCGGCTGCGGGAGGAGGAGCCGGGATGACCGCCGGCGGTACGGACGAGCAGCGGGCGCTGCTGCGGCAGCTGCGGGACCTCGACGACGACC
>DATINN010000050.1:0-5476 GCA_035474175.1 Mycobacteriales bacterium
AGCCGGGCGAAGCGGCGCAGCGCCTCGTCGTCGCCGTCCAGCAGCAGCTGGCGCAGCTCGTCCCGCAGCGCGTCCACGTCCGGCTCGGCCGCATCCTCGGACGACTCGGACGCCAGCTCCGTCGGGTCGCCGATCGCCGGCGGCCACCACAGGTCGAACAGCAGGTCGAAGGTCGGCCGGTGCAGCGGACGCTTGACCAGCGTCGCGGCCAGGCCGGCCCGCAGCTGGGCGCGGTCCAGCAGGTCGATCGCGCCCAGCACCCGGGTCGCGTCCAGCACCTCGCTGGTGCCGGCCGGCACCCCGGCCTCCCGCAGCGCCGCGGTGAAGCCCTCCAGAGTGCCGAGCAGGCCGGTCGGGGGCACCGGTCAGCTCAGCTTCAGCTCGGTGGTGGCCCGGGCGGCGTCGCTGGCGTGCTTGAGCACCACGCCCAGGGTGGTCCGGACGGCGTCGGCATCCAGCGTGTCCAGCCCCAGGGTGACCAGCGTCCGGGCCCAGTCGATGGACTCCGCGATCGACGGCGCCTTCTTCAGCTCCATCGCCCGCAGCGCCCGGATCGTGCGGACCAGCTGCTCGGCCAGCTGCTCGCCGACCTCGGGCACCCGTTCCAGCACGATCGCCCGCTCCCGCTCCGCGTCCGGGTAGTCGAGGTGCAGGTAGAGACAGCGCCGCTTGAGCGCCTCGGTCAGCTCGCGGGTCGAGTTGGAGGTCAGCACCACGAACGGCCGCCGCTCGGCGACGATCGTGCCCAGCTCCGGGATGGTCACCTGGAAGTCGGACAGCACCTCCAGCAGCAGGCCCTCGACCTCGACGTCGGCCTTGTCGGTCTCGTCGATCAGCAGCACGGTCGGCTCGGTCCGGCGGATCGCGTCCAGCAGCGGCCGGGCCAGCAGGAACTCCTCGGAGAAGATGTGCCCGCGCTCGACCTCCCAGCCGGTCTGGCCGGCGTCCCGGTCGACCTGCAGGCGCAGCAGCTGCTTGCGGTAGTCCCACTCGTAGATGGCGCGGGCCTCGTCGATGCCCTCGTAGCACTGGAGCCGGACCAGACCGGAGCCGGTGACCGCGGCGACGGCCTTGGCCAGCTCGGTCTTGCCGACCCCGGCCGGGCCCTCGACGAGCAGCGGCTTGCCGAGCCGGTCGGCCAGGAAGACGGTCGTGGCGGTGGCCGCGTCGGCCAGGTAACCGGCCCCGGCGAGCCGCTCCCCGACCTCGGCCGCGGAGGCGAACAGTGGCGTCTGCACGCTCCCCATCGTCCCTTATGCGGAGAGCGCGAGGGAGTGACGCGTGTCGCGCCAGTAGGGTGCCCGCGTGGCGACGCTGCGGGCCGAGCGCGAGCAGGAGGCGGCCGGGCGGCGGCGGGCACGGTGGCGGCTCGGGATCGCCGTCGGCGTGGTGCTGGTCGCGCTGGTCGGGCTGCTGGCGTTGGCCGGCGGGAAGCCGGTGCCGCCCGGGCGCTCCGCCTACGACGCGGGGACGACCGACCCGGTGGCGGCGGCGGTGCCAGTGCTGGCCGGGTTCGTGGAGCAGGCCCGCGGGCTGCGATTCCGCACCGCCCCGGTCGTGCAGGTGGCGCCGGCGGCGACGATCGCCGCGGCCGGCAAGGAGACTGCGGCCGCCGACCGGAGCACGACCGAGCGGGCGCTCGGCTTCACCGGCACGGCCGCGCCGGCCACCCCGATCGCGGCCTACAGCTACCAGCGCCATGCGGTCGTGCTGCGGCAGGGCCAGACCGTGGACGCGTACGCGCAGGTGGTGCTGGTGCACGAGCTGACCAAAGCCCTGCAGGACCAGAGCTTCGGGGTCACCGGTCTGACCAGGGCGGCGGCGGCCGAACCGGACCGGGCCCGGGCGCTGTCGGCGCTGGTCGAGGGCGACGCGACCCGGGTCGAGCTGGCCTACCTGGCTACGCTGCCGGGCGCCGACCAGGCCGCCGTCAGGGCCAAGCGCGACTACTCGCCGACCCCGACGTCGTACGGGCAACTGGCCGCCAGCTTCCCGGCGACGGCGGGCCGCGACTTCGCTGTCGCGCTGGCCGAGCAGGGCGGCAACCCGGCCGTGGACGCGGCGTTCCGGCGGCCTCCGGAGTCGACGGCGCAGGTCATCGATCCGAAGGCGTACCAGGCGGGGACGGGGCCGCTGGGGGTGCGGCCGCCGCCCGGCTCGGGACAGCGGGTGGACGCCGGCACGCTGGGCCAGTTCGGGCTGGCAGCGCTGGTGACCGGCGGCCGGCGGGTGGCCAACGCGGGTGCGGCCGGGCAGTGGCTGGGCGACAGCTACGGCACCTTCCGCTCCGGTCGCGGCCTCTGCACGTACGCGAACGTCGTGCTGGCCGACACCGCGTCCCGGGAGCAGCTGGTCCGCGACCTGGCCCGCTGGGTCGCCGGCCGGGGCGGCAAGGCCGAGGTCGTGCGCAGCGCCGACCGCGGGATCCGGCTCACCTCCTGCGCCTGAACGCTGGTGACTCTCCGTGTCTGACTGACTCCGATACGTACGGTATTGGAGCTGCTGCGCTCCGTAGTTCTTGTTGCCCTCGCGAACCGCACTGTGGGTGTATTGCGAATGCACCTCGGGTAGAAGGTCGATCCGCGGTGTGGGGATGGGGGGACCCGATGGATGTCGGGCTGCGCAGCGTTCCTGCCGGGACGCAGCAGCCGGCTCCGGTACGGAGCGGGGGCACGCTGGTCCGTGGTCACACGACCACGGTTGCTGTCGCGCTGCTCGTGCTCGCCGCGGTCGGCCTCATGGCCTGGCTGCTGCTGTCCGCGCTGAGCGCCGGACCGCCCGTCTCCGCCGCGGAGACGTCGTTCGCCGTCCGGGCCTTCGCCATCAACCGGTTCGGCTACGGCGCCGCCCAACTGCCCTGGTACGACGGGGGTCTGGGCGCGCTGCAGGTCGCCGGGTACGAGACGGTCAGCGGGGCGCTGCGCCGCTCCGCCACCGCGGTCAGCGCGGCCCGGGAGGCCGCCGCTGTCGCCTCGGTCCTGTCTGCGGTCGCCCTCACCGTCGCCGCCCGGCGGCTGCGGCTCTCGGCGCCCGCGGTGGTGGCGGTGGCGCTGCTGTTCGGGCTGGCGCCGGCGGCGCTGCTGCTGCACCGCACCGCCGACCCGGCCCAGCTCGGCGTCCTCTGGGCCTGCGTGGCGCTGGCGCTGGCCGGCGGCGAGTCCCGCCGGGTCGGCGCCGCCCTCGGCTCGGCCGCCTACCTGCTCGCCGCCGCCGTGACCTCGCCGCTGGTGCTGGTCGCGCTGGTGCCGCTGTTCGCGATGCTGCTGTGGTCGGGTGCGCTGGCCCGGCTGCGCCGCCGCGACCGGCGCGTCATCGCCGCGGCCGGGCTGGTCGTGTACGCCGGGCTGCTGCTGCTCGCCGCCCGCGGGGACCTGCCCGGCGGCGGCCAGGCCGCGGTGCCCGAGCTGACCGCGCTGGACTGGGTGCTCGCCGTCGCCGCGGTCGGCGGCGGGCTGGCCGGGCTGCGGATCGGCTGGCTGCGCCCGCTCGCGGTCGCGCTGCTGGCCACGGTGCTCGCCGCGGCCGTCTCCCCGGACCTGCGCGGCTCGTTGCTGCTGGTCGCGCTGCCGCTGGGCGCGGTCGTCCTGCCGGCCGCGGCCGAGAGCGTGCTGGCCGCGGTGCCCGGCCGCCGGACCTGGCTGCCGCCCCGGCCCGTGCTCGCCGGCGCGTTGGCCGTCGTGGCCGTGCTGGCCTGGGTGCTCAGCGCCGGTGGCATCCGCGAGCCGGTCGACGGATCCCGGCAGGCGGCGACGGTCGCCGCTCGCACCTGGGTCCTGCAAAACCTGCCCAGCCGGCCCAAGCTGGTCGTCGACGACGCGATGTGGGGCGACCTGGTCGACGCCGGCTACCCGGCCGACGCGCTCGTCGCGGCCGGCGGCGTCGGACCGGCGCAGGCTGCCTGGCCGCAGGGCTGGCGGGACGCGGGCTACGTGGTCGGCTCCGACCAGGGGCTGCTCGGCGCCGGTGACCCGGTCCGCACCGCCCGGCAGAACTCGACGCCCGTCGCGTCCTTCGGCACCGGTGCCGGCGCGGTCTCGGTCCGCCGGGTCATCACCGACCCCGACGCGGTCGCCACCGCCACCGAGGAGGCCGCCGGCCGGGCCGCCGCCGGTGGCGCGCTGGCCGGCAACCCCCGGCTCGGTCTGCAGCCCGCGGCGGCCGAGCTGCTGCGGGACGGCCAGGTCGACTCGCGGGCGCTGTCCGTCCTGGCCGCGGTGAGCGGCGATCACGCCCTGCAGATCGTCGACTTCCCGGTCGTGGCCGGCGAGAACCCGGCCATGCCGCGGCGGCTGATCGCGATCAGCGCAATCGACAACCAGACCGTAGCCGCGGGCTCCGCCGCCGTCAGCCTGCTCGACCAGTGGCTGCGCGCCCAGCTGCCGCCGTACAAGCCGGCCGGCACGCAGCTGAGTCAGATCGACGGCCGTTCCGTGCTGCTGGTGCGCTACGACGCGCTCGGCAGCACCGGCCTGCTGCCGCCGTGACCGGCCCCCGAAGCCCTCAGCACCACCCGCACTCCTGACTTCTCCTGGAGGTACCCCTGTGACCCGCTCACCCCGACGGACGGCGCTGAGACTGGGGCTGGCCGGACTGGCCGGCCTCACCGTCGCGGTCGCCGGCCTGGCGTTCACGGCCGGCCCGGCCGGCGCCGCCGCCTCGCCCAGCTACGTCCGGCTCGCGCACCTCTCGCCCGACACCCCGAACGTCGACGTCTACATGACCTCCTACACCCGGCCGGCCTGGAAGCTGCTGATCAAGGGGGTCGGCTACGGCGCCGTCTCGCCGTACCAGCGGGTCCAGCCCGACCGGTACGCGGTGAGCATGCGGCCGGCGGGCGCGCCCGCCAGCAGCCCGGCCGTGCTGTCCACCAACGTCAACGCGGTCGCCGGCAAGGCCGTCACCGTCGCCGGCGTCGGGCCCTACAAGGACCTCGGGCTGGCGGTCATCAACGACGACCTCACCCTGCCGACCGCCGGCCAGGCCCGCGTCCGGGTGCTGAACGGCTCCGCGCGGGCCAAGACCGTCGCCGTCAACGCGGTCGACGGCCCGACGGTCACCAAGGGCATCGCGTTCGCCAAGACCACGCCGTACGCGGCGGTGCCGGCGGGCAAGTGGACGCTGCAGGTCGCGTCCACGGCGCAGACCAGCCTCAAGGCCACGTCCGCCGTCGGCATCAAGGCCGGCGAAGTCTACTCGCTGGTCGTGCTGGACGCGCCGGACGGCGGCCTGACCCTGGCCACCCACGCCGACGCGGTCTCCGCCGCGGTGACGCCGAGCGGGTCGGTCGAGACCGGCGGCGGCAGCACGGCCGGCGACGGCACGCCCGGCTGGCTGCCGATCGGCGCCGGGGCCCGGGCGGCCACCAGCGGGGGCGGCGGCGAGCCGCCGGTGGCGGCGTCCAGCACGGACGCGGCCGCGGCCCCCGGGCCGGTCGCGACGAAGAACCCGGCCGCGGACGGCTCGTGGGGACCGGTCA